>NZ_JBGCUE010000005.1 GCF_041102575.1 Tenuifilum sp. 4138str
CAATATTTTTTTCTCAGCCTGTGACCCTCCCGCAAGGCGGGATGCTCTGAACCAGCTGAGCTAAGCTCCCAATATTTGGTATTTTTTATTGGTCATTCCCCGTTGGAAATGCGATGCAAAAGTATGCGAAAGTTTGAAATCTGCAAAATATTTTGGGAAAAAATTAAAGAAAAAATTTTTAAAATCTTTAATTCTATTGATAATCAGCAATCAAAAACTATACAACCTCAGCAACTACAAAAGTGCTACCACCCACAAAAATTAAATCGTTGGGATTGGAGGCTTCCTTTGCTGCCGCTAATGCCAAAGCAACTGTTGAATATGAGTGACCGTATAGTTGGTGTTCTTCCGCCCTCTTTTTTAATTCTTCGTGATTTAATGCCCTTGGTATTGCAGCTTGGGTAAAGTAATAGGTTGCATTTTTAGGCAGTAGTGCCAACATACCATCAATGTTCTTATCGGCAACTACGCCAATTACCATGTGCAAATTATTGTGAGGAATGTGCCTGAGTTGCTCCACAACGTATTTAATACCATCCACATTGTGTCCTGTATCGCAATAGATAAGTGGATTCTCCGATAATTTTTGCCAGCGTCCCATAAGCCCGGTAAGCGTTTGAACATTCCCTAAACCTTCCATTAGCGCTTCGTTGGAGAGTAAAAACCCTTTACCGCCTAGTATTTCTATTGATTTTAGAACTCCGGGAATATTGTAACGCTGGTAGTTGCCTAACAGGTCAATCTCAATTTTAATATCTTTACCCTTTTCAGCTAGTTTTAATACCTGTAACCCTGTAGTATCTATATACTGTTCGTAAACCTGAATTTCTTGATCAGCAAAATAGATAGGTGCGTTCATTTCCTTTGCCTTTGCTATAAAGACGTTTTCAACCTCAGGTTGATACTGACTTACAACAACAGGAGTATCTGGTTTAATAATTCCTGCTTTCTCTGATGCAATTTTCGGTAATGTATCGCCAAGCAAGTCGGTGTGATCAAACCCAATATTTGTAATCACACTTAGAATGGGGTTAATAATATTTGTTGAATCGAGCCTACCTCCTAAACCCACCTCAATAACTGCAACATCAAGGTTCATTCGGGAGAAGTAATCAAATGCCAGCGCAACTGTCATTTCAAAAAATGACGGCATAATTTGATCAAAAAAATCTTTATGCTGTGAAATGAACTTAGCAACCTCATCTTCGGGAATCATTTCACCATTTACTCTTATTCGTTCTCTGAAATCCCTTAGGTGTGGGGAAGTGTATAACCCAACTCTGTATCCAGCATTTTGAAGAACGGCAGCCAGCATGTGCGATGTGCTTCCCTTTCCATTTGTCCCTGCAATATGTATTGTTTTAAAAGTTCGATGTGGATGCCCAAAATACTCATCAAGTATAAGGGTATTCCCTAGGTCAGCTTTGTATGCTGCTTTCCCAACCCTTTGAAACATTGGCAGATGTGAGTAGATGTAATCAAGCGCCTCGTTGTAAATCATTTTACTTGGTTTTGGGTGCAAGTTTAGTGATTTTCTAGCTCAAAACTTATTAGCTGTCGGTTAACAAATATTTAGGGTGAAAATGATTGTTTTGATTGAGCTTTTCTTATATTTAGATGAATTTTTAAATCGCAAAACTATGGCAAAGAGTAAAGTGAATAAGATTTTCGTGATTGATACTAATGTCATTCTTCACGACTTTCAGTGTTTGTATAAATTTCAGGACAATGATATTGTTATTCCCATAGTAGTACTTGAGGAACTAGACAAGTTTAAGAAAGGGAACGAACTTATTAATTACCATGCCCGGGAGTTTGTTAGGGAGTTAGATAAGATTGCCGGCGATAAGCTTTTTAACGGAGGCTTGCCTTTAGGGAAAAATCTAGGAAAACTCAGAATTGAAACTGGTAAGCCAATGCCCCCTGAAATGAAAGAGTCATTTGCCGAGTTCACTCCTGATAATAGGATTTTAGCCATAACCATTCATTTGGTTAAGCAGAATCCTGATCGTCCGGTTATACTTGTTACTAAGGATATTAACCTTAGAATGAAAGCCAAATCGCTGGGCATTGTTGCACAGGATTACCTTAACGATAAGGTTGAAGATATTGATAGTTTGAAGAAAGAGATTGAGCTTATTGAAAAGGTTGATGATGCATTAATCCAAAAGCTTTACAATTCCGAGGAGAAACTTTTAGCAAAGGATTTAAAGTTAAAGCCTTACGCTAATCAGTACTATATTTTAAAAGGGAACAAATCGAGTGCACTTGCTCATTACGACAAGGCAACCGATACCCTTGATCGTGTTGAAAAGGTTAGAGCTTATGGTATTGATCCCAGAAATGCGGAGCAAACGTTTGCCCTAGATGCACTCTTGAGGCCCGAGATTCAGCTAGTTGCGCTTACCGGAAAAGCAGGGACAGGCAAAACTCTGCTTGCTCTAGCGGCAGCATTACAGCAGGAAGAGCAGTTCGATCAAATTCTACTTGCCAGACCAATTGTTGCGCTTTCCAATAAAGATATTGGCTTTTTACCGGGTGATGTTGATGAAAAAATTGGACCATACATGCAGCCCCTATTCGATAACCTAGGTGTTATAAAAAATAGGTTTAAACCAACAAGCAAAGATTACATGCATATTGAAGAGATGCAACGTACCGATAAACTTGTAATTACACCATTGGCATATATTAGGGGACGAAGCCTTTCAAATGTTTTCTTCATTGTTGACGAGGCACAAAACCTCACTCCACACGAGATTAAGACAATTATTACCCGGGCAGGTGAGGGTACTAAGTTTGTGTTTACAGGCGATATCCATCAAATTGACCACCCTTACCTCGATATGAAATCGAATGGGTTAACCTATTTAAGCGATAGAATGCATGGCCAGGAGATATTTGCCCACATTAATCTTGTAAAGGGCGAGCGTAGCTACTTGGCCGAATTGGCTAGCAATTTGCTTTAACTTAAACCAGTTTATAAATGGCAAAAACGTTGCTCATACTCCGTCATGCCAAATCCTCTTGGGCCGAGGCCGATAAAGCAGATAAGGATAGGGCATTAAAAGCCAAAGGTATAAGCGACATTGTTAACACCGCGAGGGCTATTGCACCCAAGGTGCAAGGGTTAGATCTGATTATTACTAGTTCTGCTAACCGTGCGGTGCATACAGCAATACTTTTTGCCGAAACCATTGGTTTTCCGCATGATAAAATCCGGATAGAGCCAATGGTTTACCAGGCCGATGAAAGAGAGTTGGTGGAGATGATTAAATCATTACCCGATGAATACAAAAGTGTAATGGTGGTAGGGCATAATCCAACACTTACCTATTTGGTAAACACTTTTGTAGCCAATCGCATTCATGAACTACCAACATCGGGACTTGTTGGGGTTAAGTTTGACATTAACAGTTGGATAGAACTCTCTGCCGAAAAGGTATATTCTGTTTTTCAGAGCTTTGATTGGTAGTTTAACAATTTCTTAACATCAGTGTTTAACCTGTAAACGGTTAATCAATTAATATTGCCCGAAATACTAGATTTGAATGGCACCAAAAAAAATACCTCTTGTTAACCGTGAGCTAAGCTGGTTGGCATTTAATGGCAGAGTGTTGCAGGAAGCCGCAAATCCATCAGTCCCGTTAATTGAACGTATTCGTTTCCTTGGAATTTTTTCGAACAACCTCGATGAGTTTTTCCGGGTGAGGGTTGCCACCCTACGCCGTTTATTGGTAGTTGAAAAGGGGGCAAAAAAGATTATGGGCGATAATCCCCGTAAAATTCTCGAAAAGATCCAACGGATAGTTATTGACTATCAGAAAAAGTTCGACAACACATTTCAGGAAATTATTGATGAGCTAAGAAAGGAGAATATCTATCTCATTAACGAAACACAGCTGTCAGCTGGGCAAATTGATTACCTTAACAGCTATTTCGACGATCACATCTCGGAATTTTTGGCACCGGTAATTTTAAAGCGGAACAATAAATTCCCTGAACTGGTCGATCAATCCATTTACCTAGCGGTTAAGCTTACTAACAGTCAAAAACCCAATACAAAGGAGTTTGCACTCATCGAAATCCCTTCGAGGTTTGTAAAACGTTTTATTCAGTTACCGAACGAAGGCGATAAAAGTTTTATTATCCTCCTCGACGATGTAATCAGGCTTTGCCTATCCAAGGTATTCAAGATACTTCCTTTCGATACTTTTGAGGCATACACTGTAAAGATTACGCGCGACGCAGAGCTCGATGTGGATAATGATATTTCTGAGAGCCTTTTGGAGAAGATATCAAAGGGAGTTAAGAATAGGAAACGTGGCGAACCGGTAAGGCTTGTTTACGATGAAAAAATTCCTACTGACTTACTAAAGTTCATTGTGAAAGGGCTTAATTTGGACGAGGATGATTATGTTATTCCGGGAGGGCGGTATCACAACTTCAAGGATTTTATCCGATTTCCCAGCTTGGGACGAAATCACCTTATAAATTTACCGCTTGAGCCCGTTAGTGTCAAGGAATTAGATGAGGCTACTCGCATAATGGATATTATGTCCGATCACGATTTCATGCTTCATTATCCTTTCCATAGCTTCCAGTATTACATTCGCTTGTTACGTGAGGCTGCTCTTGATCCTGCTGTTAAATCAATTCATATTACCCTTTACAGGGTTGCCACTGAATCGCGTGTTGTGCATGCATTAATCAATGCTGCTCAAAACGGTAAAAAAGTTACAGCCATAGTTGAGTTACGTGCCCGTTTCGATGAGAATGCAAACATTTACTGGTCAAAACAAATGCAGGAAGCCGGTATTAACGTAATTTTCGGGGTGCCCGGTTTAAAGGTGCATAGTAAAATGACACTTATTACCCGTCAGGAAAAAAACAAGGAACGTAGGTGTGTAGTGGTGAGCACCGGTAATTTTCATGAGGGGAACGCAAACATCTATACAGATGTTAACCTTTTTACTGCCGATTCAAGAATAACCTCTGAAATACTTAAGGTTTTTACTTTTCTTGAAACAAATTACAAGACATTTTCATACAAGCATTTGCTAGTTGCTCCATTCAACATGCGCAGGCGCTTATACTCATTAATTGATACTGAAATTGAGAATGCTGCAAAAGGACTCCCTGCCTACCTTATTGGAAAAATTAATAACCTGGTTGACGAGGAGATGATAAAGAAACTATACCAGGCGAGCAGGGCAGGTGTAAAGATTAAACTTGTGGTAAGGGGAACATGTGCTCTTGTGCCAGGCCTAAAGGGCATTAGCGAGAATATTGAGGTATATGGAATTGTTGATAGGTTTTTGGAGCACTCTCGCATTTTCATATTTGCTAATGGGGGTAATGAAGTATGCTATATTTCATCGGCCGACTGGATGACCCGAAACCTTGACTACCGCATTGAAGTGGCAACTCCTATTTACAGTAAACCCCTAATTGAGGAGATGAAAACGGTGGTTAACTATGCGCTTCGCGACAATGTGAAAGCGCGTTTGGTTAACCATGGTGGTTGCAATGAGTTTAAGCCCTGTAAAGAGGGTGAACCCGAGTTTCGTTCACAACTGGAACTTTATAGCTTTTATCAAAATATTGAAAGGCACAAGAACAGAGAGGTAAAATGAAGATACTAAAGTTTGCCGCAATTGACATAGGTTCAAACGCAGCCCGGTTGCTACTTACAAACGTGGTGGAGGATGGAGAAACTGTAGTTTTTAGCAAGTCCTCGCTGGTGCGAGTTCCTATCAGGTTAGGCGAGGATGCTTTTTCTATTGGTCACATCAGTGAACACAGAGCTCAGAAACTGCTCAAAACCATGATTGCATTCAAAAACCTGATGGAAGCGCAGGATGTAGTTGCTTATAGGGCATGTGCCACATCGGCAATGCGTTCGAGCAGCAATGCGCTTGAACTTGTTAGTATGGTTAAGCAGCATGCAAACATTAACATAGAGATTATTGATGGATCACGCGAAGCCGAAATAATTTACGCTAATGGTATTGCAGAGATGCTTGACCATGATAGACCTTATATATATGTTGATGTGGGTGGTGGTAGCACTGAAATTACTGTTTTTGAAAAAGGTGAAATCAAGGCATCAAGCTCTTTTAATATTGGAACTATTCGCATTCTTAAGGGAATGATTGGAAAACCCCATTTTGATCAGATGCGCGATTGGCTTAAGAGTGTAGTGAAAAAGAAAGACCAACCTAAAATTATTGGGTCAGGTGGAAATGTCAATAAGCTTTACAAGCTTGCACGTAAACCAATAGGAGAGCCGTTATACCAAAAGGAAGTGAAAAATTTATTCAAATTCTTGGACAGTTACTCTGTTGAGGATAGGATTAAGTTTCTTAGCTTAAACCCTGACCGTGCAGATGTTATTATACCGGCAACCAAAATATTTCTTAAGGTGATGAAATGGACTGGTGCAAAGGAGGTGATAGTTCCTACAATTGGTATTTCCGACGGTATTATTCGTACGCTTTACGCTGATTATAAGCAGAGTCTTGCGTTGCAACAATAGCACCATCTGTTACAATCTAATATTCATTTGGTGTAAACCTTAATGGTTTTCATTTGTTACCTTTGCAAAAATTTTTTACAATGAACCAGGGGAGAAAGCGTGTTGCATTCTACACGCTGGGGTGCAAGTTGAATTTTTCAGAATCATCTACCATTGCCCGTCAGTTTGCCGATATGGGCTACGAGCGTGTTTCGCCCGATTCGGAGGCCGACGTTTATGTAATTAATACCTGTTCAGTAACCGAGCATGCCGATAAGAAATGCCGTCAGGCAATCCGGAAGTTCACAGCCAAATCGCCCAACGCTATGGTTGCAGTGGTGGGTTGCTATGCTCAGCTCAAGCCCGATGAAATTGCACAAATTGATGGGGTTGACTTCGTGCTTGGTGCAGCTGATAAGTTTAATCTTCCTCATCTGATTGGGAATGATGCTAAAAAGAAAAATGTAAAAGTTTATAGTTGCGATATAGATACGGTAAGTGATTTTTTCCCTGCATACTCAACTGGCGATAGAACACGATCGTTCCTCAAGGTTCAGGATGGTTGCGATTACCATTGCAGCTACTGCACAATACCACTTGCGCGTGGTAAAAGCCGCAATATGCCCATTAGTCAAATAGTGGAGCAGGCCAAAGCTATAGCCCGTCAGAATGTTAAAGAGATTATTCTTACAGGTGTCAATACAGGCGATTTTGGCAAGTCCACTGGCGAAACATTTCTGGAGCTCATCCAACAGCTCGATAGGGTAGAAGGAATTGAGCGCTTCCGAATTTCGTCCATTGAGCCAAATCTTATTACCCCTGAAATTGTCGATTTTGTGGCACAATCGGCTAAGTTCCTTCCCCACTTCCATATACCGCTTCAATCGGGTTCAAATAGGATACTTGCGCTTATGCGCAGGCGTTACCGCCGTGAACTCTTTGCCGAACGCATTGAGCTAATCCGAAGCCGAATGCCCGACACCTTTTTTGGTGTAGATGTAATTGTTGGCTTTCCAGGCGAAACCGACGACGATTTTAGCGATGCATTCCGTTTTATTGAGCAGGTGAAACCATCATTCTTACATATTTTCCCTTATTCAGAGCGTCCAAATACCCCTGCCACCGAACTTGAAGGCAAGGTAAGCCCTAAGGTGGTTAAGCAAAGGGTAACACTTTTAGCCGAGCTATCCGATAGGTTACATAAGGAATTTTTCCTGAAACATATTGGTCAAATCCGTCCTGTCCTTGTGGAATCGTCACGTAAAGGCGATTATATGTTCGGTTTTACCGATAACTATATTAAAGTAGGTGTTCCTTTCGATAAAGGGCAAGCAGGCAAAGTTGTAAAAGTGCGGTTAGAAAAGTTTACCCCCGATGGGTTTGTTGAAGGTTTAGTGATTTAGTGTTGCCAATCCTATTGGGAATAAAAGCAAAAAGCCGGAGTATCTCCGGCTCAAATTTTTAACGAAACAAGTATTGGTTTAAAGATCGAAATTGCCGGAGTATGAATCAACATACGATGGGGCAACAGTTAGTCCCCTGGCCGATGCCCAGCTTTTCATTTGCGTGCAAGCGTAGCTGCAGTCAGGCTCAAGGTAAATGTAACCCTTATAATCAAAGCCATACATCTGGTAGTAGGTAAATACTCCGTTCTTCATGGTAGCATCGCCGTCGTAGGAGTATGTAGTGGTGCTTGAAGCCACAGCAACAACTCTACCAGTCGCCTTAAGGGCGGTTTTCATTGCACCTATTTGGCATGCATCAAAGCAGAACATCATCTTGGTGCTCTTGGCTGTTGAGAATTTTGTTTTAAACCATGAGCTGCTTATGTAGTAAAGATCAGTGGTAACAATATTACCGTTACTGCCGTGACCTGAGTAGCAAAAAGCAATTTCAGTACCTGCAGCGGCCTTGCTAACCAAACTGTTAATTGCCGATTGAATATTGGCTGAGGTTGCATTGCGATTCAGAAGAATGGTAACGGAGTATCCTTCCTTTACAAGCCTGTTTTTCCAGTCGGTTGCGTCATCGTCGCAGTATTGAAGGTCATACTGAGTTCCGGAGTAATCGGAAATACCAATAACCAAGGCATACTTTGCACCTTTAGGGGTGTTTTCATCAACTTTAACAAGATCAGCATCCTTCTCTGTTAGGGTGAACTGCTCAATAATGTCCTGTGGACGTGTGTCGAGCGTAGCAAAATCGGGGCGAACTGTCCATTGACTTTCGTTGGGTTTCTGAACCAATTCGTCATCTTCCTTTGAACAGCTTACAGCAATTGCTGAAGCAAAAATTGCCAAAACGGCAAATCTTAAAATTTTGTTTCTCATAGGTTTTGGTTTAGTTGGTTTGTTATTTTTTAATGGCAATGGCAAGTTAATCCTTGTTTTACCCGAAATCAATTAAAGTCGACAAAAGGCTGATATTGAAGCACATAAAGCAAATAACAACCAACCAACAACCTATTCTAATGTTTTTTAGTGGAATAACCAGAAAATTACTCAAGTGCAAATTTTACTTCTGTAGGAAAGCCCTAATTGGCGCTTAGTAAAATATGCCTTTACTGTTGTTGTAATAAAATCTTAGTTCTTGTACCGGCTGTTCACTCCATTCAGCCCTACTAATCGCCAATACCTTGCCCCTTGCGATTTGTAGTAAACAAGAATATTGTAAGCGTTTTCAGTTTCAAAAAAATTCGCCTCAATGCGGTTAAAGTCAGGTGTAGCCAAACCTTGGGAAACAAATACATACTTGTAGTTATAAAAGCCTTGTTTTAAAAGTAATCGGGTTTCGTAGCAGTTGCATTCCGGATTATATTTCAATTTGAAATTTGGGTTAAGCTCCCAACCGCTTAGCTCGCCAAATATATAGATATCGCCATCGAACTGAACGTCGTTGCTGAGGGTGAAATATACCCATGTGTAATCGGCTTCCTCTTGGCTTTCTGTAACATCATCGCATTTAACAATGAATTTACCGTTAATATCAGCGCTTTCGCTATAACGGTATGTTTTTACTCTTTTATCGGGCGTAAGTATGGTATGGTAAACACCATCGTATTGTTTTATGCCTTGTATTTCGGCAACCTGATAATGAAACGATTTTAGGTTTAGTTGCCTGAACTCATTTCCCCCTTCAAATATGGGTGATGTTGGGGTGTGGTAAATCAACATATGGCCATCGCTGAAATGTGGAGTATTAAAAGTCAGCTGGTTGTAGGGTTGGTTGTTTTGGTATAAAAGAACAACAACATCGTTATTAGGGTCAACCTTTCCAAGTAGAGCAGTACTAACCGTTAGTTCCATTTGCTGGTGGGTGCTTTGAATACTTGGTTCAATGGGTTGACGAATAAGGGCATCAGCTTTTACCAGTGGCTCATATACCCTAAACTGTTGTTGAAGAACAATTTCGCTCCTATTGCTTTGCCTTACAACTTGCACGATGTAATTACCTGAAAGCTTAAGCTTAAGGTTACTATTTGGTATTGTAAGGGTATAGTGCCTATATTGCACCAACGTTCCGGAAGAATACCGATAATCGTGAATGGGGTTAAAGTCAAAACCATCGGCATACTCCATGAACACCATATTTGTAGGGTTCCAGCTATAGTCGCAATGAATTACGGTGTATTCGTATTGCTCCGTTTCATCTGATAAATCGTCGAATTCCAAAGTTATAGTTTCGTCGGTATTCAACTCAATTATTGGTTGAGTTAGCTCAAAACCGGTTTTGTAGGCTTTAACCGATTTTATGTTTGTTTTCCAGTGGTTCGATAATTTTTCAGGTTTTCCAAAAACATTTCCAGCCACTTCTCTGTTATTTGAGTAACAAAGCAGAGGGGTTAATATGGATATGATAAAAATAGATATATTAATATCTATATATCTGCTAAATTTGATATACATCAATTAATATTTTTGTTAACGTGTTACCAAAGATACTACATTTGTGGCTGAGTTTTTTTAAGCAGGAGTTCAAAATTCCTTAAATTTGTTTTAGCAAAACACTAAAATAATGTCTAAACCAATTAAAATCAAACGTGGATTGAATATCCCGTTAAAGGGTTCAGCTGAGAAGGTGCTGGTTCGCCTCGATAAGGCTGAAACTTACGGGGTTAAGCCAACCGACTTTCCCGGGCTTGTGCCCAAGCTCAATGTTGCGGTTGGCGATAAGGTCAGGGCGGGTTCGCCATTGTTTCACGACAAGTATAGGCCTAACATTGTATTTTCATCGCCTGTTAGCGGTGAAGTGGTTGATGTTAGGCGTGGAGAACGCAGGGTAATACTGGAGGTAGTTGTAAAGGCCGATAGAGGCGAGGTGGCTTATGAGGACTTTGGTCCTGCATCGCCCGAAACGCTTACCCGCGATGAGGTTATTGCAAGGCTGCTCAAGGCAGGAGCTTGGCCTTACATTAGGCAAAGGCCTTTTGGCATTATTGCCAATCCTGCTGATTCCCCAAAATCGATTTTCATTTCTGGCTTTGATACCTCACCGCTGGCTCCCGATTTAGATTTTGCAGTTCAGGGTGAGGAGGAGAGTTTTCAGGCAGGCGTGGATGCGATTCGTAAGCTAACCACCGGAAAGGTCCACTTGGGGTTAAACTCCGATTTTCCACCCGCAAAAGCTTTTGCCAATGCAAAAGGAGTGGAGTTTCACTATTTTACTGGGCCTCATCCTACTGGTAATGTTGGTGTTCAAATTCACCATATCGACCCAATAAATAAAGGAGAGGTAGTATGGGTAGTAAATCCTCTGGATGTTATTATTATTGGACGCCTTTTCCTTAAAGGTATCTACGATGCAACCAAGGTAATTGCCTTAGCTGGCTCCGAGGTTGTGAAACCCCGATACTATAAGTTGATTTCCGGAGCAAGCATTGAGAGTATTATTAAGGATAATATTAGTACACAGGCTCAAGTTCGTATCATAAGCGGAAATGTGCTTACCGGTACACGTGTCGATAAATTGGGGTATTTAAGTTTTTATGATAACATGGTAACCGTTATTCCCGAAGGGAATAAGTATGAGTTTTTCGGATGGATTGCTCCGGGAGTCAATAAGCATAGCGCTTCACGTACTTTTCTATCGAAACTAATCCCAGGTAAGAGGTTTACCCTCGATACCAATATGCATGGTGGTCATAGGGCAATGGTGGTTACCGGCCAGTATGAGAAGGTTATGCCAATGGACATATACCCAATGCATCTGGTTAAAGCCATTCTGGCTAATGATATAGATAGGATGGAGCAACTAGGAATTTACGAAGTTGTTGAGGAAGATATGGCGCTTTGCGAGTATGTGT
Organism: Tenuifilum sp. 4138str; assembly: GCF_041102575.1. NCBI lineage: Bacteria > Pseudomonadati > Bacteroidota > Bacteroidia > Bacteroidales > Tenuifilaceae > Tenuifilum > Tenuifilum osseticum. The sequence goes on from NZ_JBGCUE010000005.1 coordinate 11,820, forward strand.
GCCCTTCAAAAACAGAGGTGCAGGCTATTCTACGCAAGGGCATTGAAACCATGATTAAAGAGTTAAGCTAACAATAATATCATTGTAATGAAAGCGTTACGAAATTACCTGGATAAGATTAAGCCGCACTTTCAGAAAGGTGGGAGGTTTGAGATGTTTCACTCAACCTTTGATGCGTTTGAAACTTTTCTGTTTGTGCCCAATACAGTTACTACCAAGGGAAGCCATATACGCGATTCGCTGGACTTGAAGCGCACTATGTCCATTGTGATTATCGCATTAATGCCTGCCATGCTTTTTGGAATGTGGAATGTTGGTTACCAGCATGCTCTTTCCATTGGTGCAAGCTGGAGTTTTTTTGAGACATTCTGGTATGGTTTTCTTAAAGTTTTACCATTAATTGTGGTAAGTTATGGTGTGGGACTTTCCATTGAGTTTGCATTCGCCCAGTCCAGAGGCCATGAGGTTAATGAGGGATTTCTAGTTAGCGGCTTGCTAATCCCGCTAATCATGCCTGTTGACGTTCCTCTCTGGATGCTTGCTATTGCGGTTGCCTTTGCAGTAATAATTGGAAAGGAGGTTTTCGGGGGAACAGGTTACAACGTATTCAACCCGGCTTTACTGGCAAGGGCTTTCCTTTTCTTTGCCTACCCTTCACACATGTCGGGCGATAAGGTTTGGATTGCCGGGCTGACTCATGGACAAGGAGTAGTGGATGGTTTTTCAGGAGCCACCCCTCTTGCCAAAGCAGCAGCATACCAAATTGACCAGTTGCCTTCAGTATACGATATGTTCATGGGCTTTATTCCTGGCTCAGTAGGTGAAACATCTACTTTAGCAATTCTTATTGGTGCTGTCATACTTATAGTAACAGGAATTGGCAGTTGGAAAATCATGGTTTCGGTATTTGGAGGTGGCTTTGCAGCAGGTTTACTTTTTAATGCCTTTGCGGTTAACCCCTACATGGAGATTCCAGCATGGCAGCACCTAATTATGGGAGGCTTTGCATTTGGTGCTGTTTTTATGGCTACCGACCCCGTGAGCGCATCGCAAACCGAGAAGGGTAAGTGGATATACGGATTTTTGGTAGGTTTTCTGGCCCTGCTTGTCAGAGTGCTTAACCCCGCTTACCCGGAAGGTATGATGCTTGCCATCCTGCTTATGAATGCATTCGCTCCACTAATTGATTACTACGTGGTTGAAGCCAACATTCGCCGAAGAATGAAACGCGCCAAAAAGGTTGCTAACGTCTAAACTTTGAAAAGCTATGAGTTTACTGGATAAGATAAAAAGCATGGACCGAAACAGCAATACCTATACAATTATGTATTCTTCGGTAATGGTTATTGTTGTAGCCATGCTGCTGGCTATTGCCTCAACGGCTTTAAAACCGGCACAAACCAAGAATATTGAAACGGAAAAGAAAATCGATATACTTCGCTCAATAGGCAAGGCTGATGGGGTTGAACAAGCCGCCAACAAGCATGCATTTGTTTCTGAAAACTTCAATAAGTATATCCCTGAGCAGGCTGTTGTTAACTCAAAAGGCGACACCATAACCGGTGTGGTTGCATTTAATGTAGATTTGAAGCTTGAAATGTCCAAGCCCATTGAGCAGCGAAACCTTCCGGTTTACAAGGCTAAACTCGATGATGGTAGCATAAAGTATATTATTCCCCTTCGTGGACGTGGCCTTTGGGGACCTATTTGGGGCTATATCGCTTTAAACGATGATTTGAATACCATTTACGGTGCCACTTTTGCTCATCAGGGAGAAACGCCAGGATTAGGCGCTGAAATCTCCACTCCCGAGTTTCAGGAGCAATTCAAGGGAAAATCAATTTTTCAGGGCGACAGCATTTTAACCTTTACTTCCGTAAAGGTGGTAAAAGGTGGTGCCGCACCCAACGATCCCCATGGGGTTGATGCCATTTCGGGTGGTACCATTACCAGCAAAGGGCTCGAAAGTATGCTTTTCGATTGCCTAGCTGCCTACCAAAGCTATTTTCAAAAAGTAAAAAACAGTATTAGCCATGAGTGAAGTTAAGGAAAGGGAGCCATGGTTCTCCCCAAAGAACATTAAGCTGCTTACCGAGCCAATTGACTCTAAAAACCCAGTGACTGTTTTAGTATTGGGTATTTGTTCAGCCTTGGCTGTTACCGTTAAGCTCAAACCTGCCATTGTAATGGCTATTTCCGTAATTGTTGTAACCGCTTTCTCAAACCTGATAATTTCATTAATCCGGAATTCAATTCCTAACCGTATCCGTATTATTGTGCAGCTGGTTGTTATTGCCTCGCTGGTAATTCTGGTCGATCAAATACTGAAAGCTTATGTTTACGATGTAAGCAAACAGTTATCGGTTTTTGTAGGGTTAATTATAACAAACTGCATAATCATGGGACGCCTAGAGGCTTTTGCGCTGGGTAATAAGCCCTGGCCATCGTTTCTCGATGGTATTGGTAACGGATTAGGTTATGGTTTAATCCTGGTTATTGTAGCTTTTTTCCGTGAGCTACTTGGCTCAGGAACCATTTTTAACTATAGGGTTATACCCATTGATTGGTATATCAAAAACGGAGGTTTTTATGAGAATAACGGTATGATGATTCTACCTCCGATGGCGCTGATTACTGTTGGTATCATAATTTGGATACAACGTAGCAGGAACCGAAAACTTATTGAGGATTAACCACAAAAAATTGACCTAAGGTATGGAACATCTAATCAACATATTTGTCAAGTCCATATTTGTCGATAATATGGTTTTTGCTTACTTTCTAGGTATGTGCTCGTATCTGGCCGTATCAAAAACAGTAAAGACATCAATGGGGCTTGGCATTGCAGTAATATTCGTGATGGCTATTACTGTTCCCGTAAACTATTTAATGAACAAGTACTTACTACTACCGGGTGCGTTAAGCTGGCTTGATCCCAGTTTTGCAAATTTAGATCTAAGCTTCCTCTCGTTTATTATGTTCATTGCTGTTATAGCATCCATGGTGCAACTGGTTGAGATGGTGGTAGAGAAGTTTTCGCCATCGTTGTACAACTCCCTTGGAATATTTTTACCCCTTATTGCAGTAAACTGTGCAATACTGGGAGGCTCATTATTCATGCAGGAACGTGAATACGAAACCCTTGCCGAGGCTACTGTTTTTGGAGTTGGCTCAGGGGTAGGCTGGGCTCTAGCTATTGTAAGCATTGCTGCAATCCGCGAAAAACTCAAGTATTCCGATATCCCTAAACCATTACGGGGGTTAGGTATTGCATTCATTCTTACAGGTTTAATGGGCATTGCGTTCATGACTTTTATGGGCATCAAGTTGTAAAAACTGTAAAAACTATTTAACCATGATATTACTTTCAGGGAACGGAACCATTATAATTTCAGCAATTGCAGTATTCCTGCTAATTATTTTGTTGCTGGTAGCGGTTCTGCTATACGCTAAGGCAAAACTTACCCCCCAGGGTAGGGTGAAGTTGATAATTAATGAGGAGAAGACTCTTGAAGTAGATCCCGGGGGAACAATTCTTTCAACCCTATCAAATAACGGAGTTTTTCTTCCATCGGCATGTGGTGGAGGCGGAACTTGTGGCATGTGTAAGTGCAGGGTTTTGGAAGGTGGTGGAAGCATTTTACCAACCGAGGTGGGATTTTTTACCCGTAAGCAGCAGAACGACCACTGGCGACTGGGTTGTCAGGTAAAAATTAGAGAGGACATAAAGATTGAGGTGCCCGAAGAGGTTTTAGGTATTAAGAAGTGGGAGTGCGAAGTGGTATCGAACCACAATGTGGCAACTTTTATTAAGGAGTTTGTGGTCAAGCTACCCGAGGGTGAAAAGTTACATTTCCGTTCTGGTGGCTATATACAGATTGATGTGCCTAAGGTTGAGGTAGATTTTGCTAAGGATATCGATGTTGAACCTGAATACCGCGACGAGTGGGATAGGTACAAGATGTGGGATTTGAAGATGAAGAATACCGAGGAAACATTCCGCGCATACTCCATGGCAAACCACCCAGCGGAGGACAATATAATCATGCTTAACGTTCGTATTGCTACTCCGCCCTGGGATAGGGAGAAAAATGCTTTTATGAACGTAAACCCCGGGGTTTGTTCAAGTTTCATTTTTTCGCGTAAACCCGGCGATAAGGTCATGATTTCAGGACCATATGGCGAGTTCTTCATAAAGGACACCCAGAATGAGATGATGTTTATTGGTGGTGGCGCTGGAATGGCTCCCATGCGCTCGCATATATTTGATCAATTCCTAACCAAACGTACTACCCGGAAGGCTACTTTCTGGTATGGAGCCCGTTCAAAACGAGAAATTTTCTACGAGGAGCACTTCCGTAAAATTGAGCAGGAATTCCCTAACTTCAAATTCACCATTGCCCTTTCAGAACCCAAACCAGAGGATAACTGGACAGGCCATGTAGGATTTATCCATCAGGTTATTTACGATAATTACCTTTCAAAACACGATGCTCCTGAGGACATTGAGTACTACCTCTGTGGTCCGCCAGCCATGAACGATGCCGTTCAAAAAATGTTGTTCGATTTAGGTGTACCCGAGGAGATGATTGCATTTGACGATTTTGGTGGATAAAACATTGTTTAACTAAACTTAATATTCCTTTAACCCGCATTAGCTAATGCGGGTTTTATCTTTGCGGTGTCATTTGAAACAGAAAAGAGTTAGTTTTCTCATAGGCTTTTGGTTTTTGAGTTAGGTTTAGGTTTGGTTTTAGGTTAAAGGTAACAAAATGGGGCTGTAAAGCCCCTTTTGTTTTTATATTGATATTTCAATGTTGTTTAGTTAAGGTTATTTGTCATGTTTCGCGCAAGCGAAACATCACACTGTTGTGATTTATAGGGATAGACTTCGCCGAAGCATCTCATTGCTCTTTTCTCTTCAATCCTTTGAATAGATCCCTCGACTTTGCTTGGGATGACAAAAAACCTATCTTCCATTCTGCTCCCTTGTCATGCTGAGCAAGCCGAAGCATCTCTATACCTTTAATTCTTTTTGTTTTTCTTTAAACCGCTCTTTGCCATGCCTTTCCGTTGCGATGCAATCCTTCAGTTTCGCTCTTAGGAATATGTATTGCGTGCATCGCTATGCATGTGGGAATAAACATGGTGTTACAAATATTACGCCCCTACGGGGCTGGAAGCGTTGTTAGTTGTTCGTGTAATTGACCTCACCCCTAGCCCCTCTCCTGATAGGAGAGGGGAGAAGCAATTAGGAAACTTTGTTGCAGGGCTAAAGTCTCCCCTATCAGGGGAGATTTAGAGGGGTCATCTAGATTGGATGTGGAAAACAACCTCACCCCAGCCCTTTTCCCTTAGAGGGAATGAAGCAGAAGAAACAAGCAGAGGCATAAAAGCCTGACCCGGCAATGGGTCGGGGGTGGAACGTGGCGGTGGGTTTAGTAAGCGATATCACATGAATCACGCCGAAGGCGTGGCGAATAGTATCGCGTGGCAGTTCCACCCGCGGGGTACCCATCGGGTCGGGCTTTTCAGCCTTGATTTTCTTTGGTTCTTTCTTGTATCAAGACAAGAAAGAACATGTAAACCGCTCTTTGCCATGCTATTCTGTTGCGATGCAAAATTTCACCTTTACCCTTTGGAAAATGTATTGCGTGCATCGCAAAAAAAATTTTAATACCTCAATACCCTGGGTTAAAACCCAGGGCTAATGTGATTTGCCCTTTCAGGGCGATTTATGTGTGCGTCTAAAGACGTGTGCTAACTAGTGAGTTCTTAAATCTTAAATCGAGATCCCTCGACTACGCTCGGGATGACTATGGAGTTGTAAATGTTAAGCCCCTACGGGGCTGGAAGAGTTGTTCGTTGTTCGTGGAATCGTTGTTCGTGAAGCTATTGTCATTTTGAGCTAAGCGAAACGTCTCATGGGGTCGATTAGAGATCCTTCGCTCCCCGCTAGGGCGGGACAGGCCGCTCGGGAGGACAGGCATATTTTTATTAACTAAACGACATTGTATTGATATTAGTTTTTACTCAAGGGCGGATAGGGTGGAGTGGTTGCTAATTTTTCATCCACAATATCTGATAGTAGAATACTTAGCTCATTAATAGTTTTTTTGTCTTCAATTATCTCTATCACTTCTTCCTTATTAAGAAAATTAAGAATAAAAAAGGAATCAAAGTCGATGTTTAATCTCAAATACTGATAGAATCTTTGGTTTTCAAGTTCAAAACCCATTGATTTTGCATACTTCTTCAATCTTTTTTCCAGTTCTTCTTTTGTTAGTTTAGCCATGCCTTTTTGTATTTCAAAACAGAATATAATTTAATTGATAATTCTGATACTTGCAAGTGTGATCATCATATACTCACTGATTTCATTTGAAAATTGAAGGAATAATATACATAATCCCTAAGCAGTGAATCAAAAGCATGTTGGTTATATAAATAAAAAAAGCGCCTAAAGGCGCTGTTAAAATAAAAACCAAATAAAAAAGATTAGGGTTAGTTGCTACTCATCGTTGCTATTCAGCAAGCCGATATAGTATAATAGTGTAGCTAATGAACCAAGTGCTGCTACAACATAAGTAAGGGCAGCCCATTTAAGGGCATCGCGGGCGTACAAAGCGCCCTCACCATAGGTTAATCCCGATGAGTTGAGCCACGCAAGCGCCCTGCGTGAGGCATCCATTTCAACTGGTAGGGTAATAATGCTGAAAAGGGTTGTTAACCCGAGCATGATTACTCCTATAAGTAAGATACTAGGCATGGTTTGGAGCAGTATAACACCTGCCAGTAAAACCCATTGTACCCAACGCGAGGCTACGCTCACGACAGGAACCAAAGCCGAACGCATCTGCAGGAAAGCATAGCTCTGTGCATGCTGAATGGCGTGCCCGCATTCGTGAGCTGCCACAGCTGCAGCAGCAATGCTGCGTCCGTGGTATACATCGGGGCTAAGGTTTACGGTTTTATTTGCCGGATTGTAGTGGTCGGTTAGCTCACCATCTACCGATATTACTTTTACATCGTAAATACCATGGTTGTGGAGCATAAGCTCGGCCACCTCCTTTCCGCTAAGCCCCCGGGGTAAGGCTATGCGCGAGTAACGCGCAAACTTCGACCTTAGCTGCATGGAAACCATGAAGCTTAGCACGAAAAAGATTATCATTATCAGGTAGATTCCCATAACGAGTTTATTTATTGTTTCTTTTCACGTATCAGCTAGTTAAACATCAACTATACAAATCGCTTACACGTTTCGATTCACGTAGTAGGCGTTAGCCTGAGCCACTGGTGTTACCTCTAAATCGTTAATGCAAACATGGGGTGGGCGAGTAAGCACAAAGTGAATGGCATCGGCAATATCCTCGGCAAATAGCGGGGTTAGTCCAACATAGGTGTTTTTGGCTTTCTCGCTATCGCCCTTAAAGCGAACAATGGAGAACTCGGTTTCCAGCAATCCGGGGCGAATTTCGGTAACCTTGATATTATGCTTTAGCATATCCTGCCGCATACCCTGCGAGAGTGCATGCATGGCATGCTTGGTGGCGCAGTAAACGTTTCCGTTCTCGTAAACCTGCGTTCCAGCAATCGAACCAATATTTACAATGTGGCCTTCCCCCCGTTCAATCATCATAGGGGCAACCTTACGGGTGATGTAAAGCACTCCTTTGATATTAGTGTCAATCATTCGTTCCCAGTCATCAATAACTCCGTCCTGTATGTGGTTTAGTCCAACTGCCAAGCCGGCATTGTTTACCAGAACATCAATTTTTCGCCAGCGCTCAGGGAGCGAATCAATGGCACTGTTAACCTCATCCAGGTTACGGATATCAAAGTTCAGGATATGAACATCTTTCTTATACTTTACTTCAATCTCTTTTTTAAGCTCTTCAAGCCTTTCGAGTCTTCTGCCTGTAACGATAAGGTTAAACTCATCCATGGCTAACCTGAGGGCAGTAGCCCGTCCAATGCCAGAGGTAGCACCAGTTATCAATGCAATTCTCATAATATCAATAGTATAGGTGTGTTAGTAAACGTTTCATCTTAACTCAAAATTAGAATATAAGTCAGTAACTATACAATGGCTTAAGGTTTTTTAAAACTTTTTTGGTAAAACGTCGATAATGAATGTTTAACTGCTATTTTTTCGATTTCAGCTTATGTTACTTGAGTTAATGTTCGTATTTTTGGCAGGAAATTTATAAAGTAGAAAAATAAGAAAGTTATGCCAAACCGAACAGTTACCGTTGAAACCGCCCGCGAGTTAGGGCTTCTCCCTGAAGAGTTTGAAATGATTAAGAACTACTTGGGACGCACCCCAAACTACACTGAGTTAAGCATATACTCGGTAATGTGGTCGGAACACGCATCGTATAAGAATTCCATTAAGTGGCTAAAAACATTACCCCGTAAAGGTTCCGCTATACTAGCAGAGGCCGGAACGGAGAATGCAGGTTTGGTTGATATTGGCAATGGTTTGGCATGTGCATTTAAGATTGAATCGCACAACCACCCTTGTGCTGTTGAACCCTACCAGGGTGCTGCTACAGGAGTTGGAGGTATTAATCGCGATATTTTCACCATGGGCGCACGCCCGGTGGCCCAGCTAAACTCTTTACGATTTGGCAACCTTAAGCTCGATAGAACCCGCTGGTTAATTAAGGGAGTGGTTAAGGGTATTGGTGATTATGGCAATGCCTTTGGAATTCCTGTGTTGGCAGGCGAAGTTTTCTTCGACGATTCATTCAACATGAATCCTCTGGTAAATGCCATGTCGGTTGGGTTGGTTGAGAAGGACAAGGTGGTTTCGGCTATATCAAAGGGTAAGGGTAATCCGGTTTACATTGTTGGTTCAGCCACCGGAAAGGATGGTATTCATGGTGCGACATTCGCATCGGCCGATATAACGGAGGACTCAGCCGAGGATATCCCTTCAATTCAGGTGGGCGACCCCTTTCAGGAAAAAATCTTGCTGGAAGCAACCCAGGAGGTGATCAGGACTGGTGCACTGGTTGGTATGCAAGATATGGGTGCAGCCGGTATCATATGTTCCACCTCTGAAATGTCCGAAAAAGGTGGGCATGGCATGCGAATCGATTTGGATATGGTTCCTTTAAGGCAGAAGAACATGGAGGCTTGGGAAATCTTGCTGTCCGAATCGCAGGAGCGAATGCTCATGGTGGTTCAGAAGGGTCGTGAGGCCGATGTTGAGGCTGTGCTTAATAAGTGGGACATTAGCTACGCCATTATTGGTGAGGTTACCGAGGGCGATACCCTAGAGTTTTACTACCATGGAGAACTGGTTGCCAAGGTTCCCGCTTCATCGCTGGTTCTTGGGGGTGGCGCTCCCGTTTACGATAGGGAGTACCGTGAACCCGCTTACTACAAAGAGTATAAAAAGTTCGATATCAATAAAATTCCTGAACCTGCCGACCTAATTGATGTAGCCCGTTTTCTGGTTGCTCACCCCAATATTGCTTCGAAACGTTGGGTTTATGAGCAGTACGACACCATGATTGGCACTGGGAATATGACTACCAACTTCCCCTCCGATGCAGGTGTATACAACCTGAAGGGCACCAATAAGGCGCTTGTGATGACTGTTGACTGCAATTCGCGTTACGTGAAAGCCGACCCCATGGTTGGAACTATGATTGCAGTATCCGAGGCAGCCCGAAACATCTCCTGCACTGGTGCTAAACCCTTGGCTATTACTAACTGCCTAAACTTTGGTAACCCATATAACCCTGAAGTTTACTGGCAGTTTGTTCAGGCTGTTAAGGGGATGGGTACTGCTTGTGAAAAGTTCGACACCCCTGTTACCGGCGGTAATGTTAGTTTTTACAACCAAGCATCAATTGGAGGCAAGGAGGAGGCCGTTTTCCCTACACCAACCATTGGTATGATTGGTTTACTTGAAAATAAGAATCACCATACAACGCTGGCTTTCAAGGAGAAGGGGCATATGATTTATTTGATTGGAAAGTCAGTAAACGATATTGCTTCGTCCGAATACCTGTACAGCTACCACGGTGTCAAGCAGTCGCCTGCGCCTTACTTTAACCTTGAGGAAGAGTATGAGGTTCAACGTGCGGTTCGCGAGCTTATTGCACGTAACCTGATTCAATCGGCACACGATGTTTCCGATGGAGGACTATTCATTGCGCTTCTTGAAAGCGCCATGCCTCGCAACTTAGGTTTCGATATCACTACCGATGCCGAAATTCGTACCGATGCCTTCCTGTTTGGTGAGGCCCAAGGGCGAATTGTGGTTTCGGTATCGCCATCGCGCGAAACCCAGTTTATTGATTTTATGGTAGCAAGCAAGGTGCCTTTCTCAACCCTTGGTCATGTTACCAAGTCGGAAATTAGAGTCGATGATGTTTCGTTTGGCTTTGTAGCCGATTTAAAGAAAATTTACGACTCCTCGCTTGAGCAGCTGATAAATGGGTAAAAGTCCAAATACTGTTGTTGATAAACGAACCAGTAGCGTTGCGGCAATGTTTAATAGCATTGCGCCAAGTTACGATTTTCTTAACCATCTGCTTAGCCTTGGCATTGATAAGCTTTGGAGGCGCCGGCTTGTAAAAAGGCTGCTACGTAACAATCCTAGAGAGGTTTTGGATGTGGCAACCGGAACTGCCGACCTTGCACTGGTAATGGCTAAAAAATCCCCTAGTGTTAAGATAGTTGGTATCGATATCTCTGAATCGATGCTTGCCATTGGAATGGTGAAAGTAAAAAAATGGAAGTTTCTGGAGCGCATTACCCTTAAAAAGGCCTCGGCGCTCTGTATTCCCTCACCCGATAACCATTTCGATGCTGCCATGGTTGCATTTGGTGTGCGAAATTTTGAGGACTTAGCCCAAGGACTAAAGGAGATTTGTCGTGTGCTCAAACCCGGCGGCGAACTGGGTGTTTTGGAGTTCTCCATGCCCTGCCACTGGCCGTTTAATGCTTTATATCGATTTTACTTTCTAAAATTCTTACCGTGGGTTGGAGGCAAGGTGTCGGGCAACCGACAGGCATATACCTATCTCCCTGAATCGGTGCTTTCATTCCCTCAGGGTGAAGCTTTTGCCCAGATACTTAAGTTAGCGGGTTTTAACGATGTGGAAATCAGGGTTCAGACCTTTGGTATTGCCACCCTTTATATTGCGAAAAAGAAAAATCAATAATATTTTTGACTGGTTACCGTTTAATCAGAGTCGTTACTAAAACTGTGAATCGCACTTGAAACGTTTTTTTGCATTACTATTACTTTGTTTTTTGGTAGTTGGCAACTCATATGGTCAATTCAAACGGCCCACATTGCTAAACGACCCCGACTACGACGTAGGGAAGCCGCTCAGGTTTGGTTTCTCTATTGGCGTTAATGTAATGGATTTTGATGCAGTTAACCGAACCGCTCAGTTCAATGCCGATGGTTCAAAGTACTTTGCAGAGGTAACCCATATTTCGGCAGGTCTAAATGTGAATGCCATTGGCGACCTCCGTATTGCCCGCGATATTCATCTACGTTTTCTGCCTGGCTACTCTTTTGGACAGCGCGATGTTGATTTTTTTAAGGTTGATGCCGACAGCAGCGTTTCGCTGGCTACAACCATGAAAATGGAATCGAACTTTATCGATTTGCCTGTTGGAATTAAGTTCTTATCGGAGCGCAACAGTAATGTCCGTCCCTACTTGTACCTGGGAACTGACTTTAGAATTGATTTAGCCGCATACAAGCGCCTCAAGGTTGAAAAGGGCGTTTTGTTGAGGCTACAAAAGTTCGATTACTACTATGAGGTTGGCTTTGGTGTCGATTTCTTCCTCCAATACTTTAAGTTTTCGGCTGAGATTAAGTGGTCGGCCGGTTTGCTTAATATGTTATCGAGCGATTATGTTGATGAAGGAAAGATTTACCACGATGCCCTGGGAAGTTTAAGATCGAAGTTCCTGATTGTTTCTTTCCACTTTGAGTAGGTTTAAACCTTTTCGTCCTTATCCGTGTTAATGCATTCTTAATAGAGTTTTTCCTTATGCCACATGATATATCTATTGTGTTAAGGCCCGATGAGGCGGCAAATGAAACAGCAGTTGTTAGAGCAATTGCACGGAAAATTGATATACCAACCGATTCAATTCGGCATTACTACATAACCCGCAAATCAATAGATGCCCGTAAGGGTAAGGTTCTGGTTAACCTTGGCGTTAGGGTTTTTATTGGCGAGGAAAAGATTATTGATGAACGACCGGTTTTCAATTACACTGATGTTCGTAATGCAATGCCGGTTATTATTGTTGGGGCGGGCCCAGCAGGATTATTTGCTGCATTAAGGTTAATTGAACTTGGTTTTAAACCAATTGTAATTGAGCGTGGCAAATCCGTAAGCTATCGTAAGCGCGATATAGCTATGCTAAATCGGGAACATCAGCTTAACCCCGATTCAAACTACGCCTTTGGCGAGGGTGGTGCCGGAACCTTTTCCGATGGTAAACTTTACACCCGTTCCAAAAAGCGAGGCGATTACAGGCGCATTCTTCAGGCTCTGGTTGATCATGGAGCCGATCCGGCAATACTATACGAGGCTCACCCACATATTGGAACCAACAGGCTACCCGGAATTATAACTCGTATAAGGGAAACTATTCTTCAGCATGGGGGTGAAGTGCTTTTTAGTAGCAGGGTTACAGAGATAATTTTAGATTCCGGTCAAGCGGTTGGTGTTTACCTTGCCGATGGGCAAAGGATAAATGGCAAAGCCGTAATACTTGCCACTGGGCATTCGGCTCGCGATATTTATCACATGCTTCACAATCAAAGTATTGCCTTGGAGGCTAAACCGTTTGCCATGGGGGTGAGGGTTGAACATCCACAAGCACTTATCGATGCCATTCAATACCATGGCATACCCCGAAGCGAGTATTTACCTGCTGCTGCGTATTCACTGGTACATCAGGTTGAGGGACGGGGGGTTTACTCATTCTGCATGTGTCCCGGTGGTTTTATTGTGCCTGCCGCTACAGGAACCGATGAGGTTGTAGTCAATGGAATGTCGCCCTCGAATAGGAATTCACGCTGGGCAAACTCAGGAATAGTTGTTGAAATCCGTTTAGATGATTTGGCTGACTATGCTCAGCATGGCATTTTTGCCGGACTAGAGTTTCAGGCTGAATTTGAGCGTCTTGCTAAGCAGCATGGGGGATATGGAGTTCAAGCTCCCGCTCAGCGTTTGGTTGACTTCGTAGAAGGGCGTTTCTCATCAAACCTTCCTGCCTGCTCATACCATCCAGGGCTAAACTCATCGGAGATGCACCTTTGGCTACCCGAGCATATTGGTTTTAGGCTCAGGGAGGGTTTCAAGGCTTTTGGTAAAAAGATGAAGGGTTTCCTAACCAACGATGCTGTAATACTGGGAGTAGAATCGCGGACATCGTCGCCTATCCGTATTCCTAGGGATCCTGAAACCCTTCAGCACATTCAGGTCAAAGGGCTTTTCCCTTCGGGTGAGGGTGCAGGCTATGCCGGCGGTATAGTGTCATCGGCCTTGGACGGCAGTATTGTAGCTGATGCAGTTTCCCGGTATGTTAGCTAAACATTTTAGTTTTTTCTTAATTTGCTTTATATGAAATATGTTTAGGGATTTGAATGCCCTTTAAATTCTGAAAGTATTATGGCTGTAGCCATGGCTACATTCAACGATTCTACTTTCTGGCGACCCCTAGCGAATGTTGGTATGTGTATACGATGTGTGATTAGCTTGTCAACAGCGGGGCTGATGCCGTTACCCTCGTTACCCATCACAATAATACCTGCATGTTCTTTCTTTGCCTTGTAAATATTTTCACCATCCATACATGCACCAAAAATTGGGCAGCTTACAGTTTGCTGGCTAAGCCAAGTAGCCAGATCGGTATAATGAACCTTAACATGGGCTATGGCACCCATGGTTGCCTGAATGGCTTTTGGTGCAAAGGCATCGGTGCATCCATGGGAGCAAACAATATTGTCAATCCCAAACCAATCGGCTAACCTAATTATGGTACCCATGTTACCCGGGTCCTGAATGGTATCCAGGGCAAGAACCAGCTCTTTACTTGGGTCAACATCCAGTATATATGTTGGGAACCGAACTACGGCAAGCACTGGGCTTGGTGTAACAAGCCCGCTTATCCGTTCCATTTCGGACTGACTTACTTTGTGTACCAAGCAATTAACATTTGTTACTAAATATTGCTCGGTATGGTATATCTCCTCAATTTCAAAATTGCTACTGATGAGTTCATCTACAAGTTTAGTACCTTCGGCTATAAAAAGGCCAAGCTCATTCCTAAATTTTTTCTGTTGTAACGATTTTACACTTTTAATGCTATTTCTTGATAACATTTACCTGAATTTTAGGACAAAATAAAACATTTTTCTAATATTATCAGCATTTTCAAATTCTTAGCATCCTATGTGCGAATTTTATTTTGGCCCTGATTTTGATGAATTTGGTCATAAATCCATAACTATTGCTGTAAAAAATAGATGGCGAATTGCTGTTATAATTACATTTGTATAGTTCATAATACCTAACTCTGATTATGCCTGTGACTTTCAGTTTTCAGAAAATTAGTTGGCCTTTAAGGAATATACTGTATTTTTCCTCCCTTTTAATAGTTACAGGTTGTTCCGTAACCAAGCATGTGCCAGAAAATATGCACCTGCTCAACAAAGTACAAATAAAAACGAGTTCAAAGCAGGTAAAACCCGACGATTTATTACCTTATGTAAAGCAAAAGCCAAATAAGAAGATACTGGGATTTAGGTTCCACCTAAGGGTTTATAGTCTATCAAATCCCCGAAAATCGGGTTGGCTAAACAGTGGGCTAAGAACCATTGGTGAAGATCCAGTACTTTTCGATAGTAATGCAGTTTCAGGAAGCTCAAGAAATATCAAGCTTTACCTTCAAAGTAAGGGCTACTATAATGCAGTGGTAACCGATTCGGTTTGGATTCATGGGAAAAAGGCCGATGTTTTTTATACTATCCATCCTAATTTGCCCTATAAGGTGAGGAGAGTTGGCTATTTCATTGAGGATACCCTTATCCGCCAGCTTGTGTTGGCCGATACCGTGAACAGGCTAATTAAAAGAAACGATTTATTTGATGTGGATATGCTCCAGACCGAAAGGGAGCGAATTGAAACAATGCTAAAACGAAATGGCTACTTCACTTTTAGTAAGAATTTTATAACCTTTACCGCCGATACTAACTTCAGGAACAACAGGGTTGACCTTAACCTTATCATAAAAAATCCACTCCGGGCCGATGAGAATGGGAAACTAAAACCCATAAGGTTTAAGCGATACAAGTTTCGGAATGTTTTTATTTATCCGAACTATGACCCATTCAAGTTTAGCTCGTACCGTGATGTTGGTGAGCTTGATACAATTTGTAGGGCTAGTGTGTACTATGTTTTTCACCAGAACCCGGGTGTGAAGCTCGATGTAATTGAGGCATTTAACCAGTTAAAACCAAACGAAATGTATTCTGTTGACCAAGTCAACAGAACTCAGCAGAATCTGAGCCAAATTAGGTTATTTAAGTTTGTTAATATTGAACTGGAAGAAGTAGAGGCAAAGGAACAAACCGGTGAAATTGACTTCTCTGATATAGATACAGGTTCTGAATCGGAGGAGTTCGGGTATCTTAACTGTTATATTCAGCTGGTTCCGCATACCTTGCAGAGCTATCAGGTGGAGTTGGTAGGAACAAATACCAGCGGCTCGCTTGGCGCTGAGGGTACGTTAAACTATCAGCATAAAAACCTATTTAAAGGTGCAGAGGTATTTGATATTAAGTTCCGAGGACTTGTTGAAACCGCCCAGCAAAAAATCAACCTGAATAATACCCTTGAGCTTGGAGGTTCAATGGGGCTTACTACTCCAAAGTACATAGGACCTTACACTTCGCATGTTAGGGTCGATAAATATGCTCCTAACACCCAGCTTACTGCCTCGTACAGCTTTCAGCGCCGTCCTGAGTATACCCGACTGATTGCTGGGTTACAGTTCGGTTATGTTTGGAAAAGCTCACGCTTTATGCTGCATACCCTTAACCCAATTGAGCTAAATGCCATTTCAATACAAAAGATTAGTCCAGAGTTTCAGGCTCAGATTGATACCACCTTTCTTAAATACAGCTACATAAGCCAAATTGTGACAGTTTCTAGCTACAACCTGGTTTACAGTAACCAAAACGTTAAAAAGGCAAGCAGCTACAGCTACATTCGCTTTAATCTTGAACTGTCCGGGAACGCTCTTCAAGCAATATCCAAGCTGAGCGATAGACCAAAAAATTCAAACGGGGCGTATACGTTTTTCAATACAGAGTTCTCACAGTTTGTACGGAGCGATATAAATCTTACATACCATCAGGTTGCCGATGAGAACAACTCCTTTGCATATCGTTTGTACATTGGGGTTGGCTATCCTTACGGTAACTCACGGGCATTGCCCTTTGAAAAGCGCTTCTTTACGGGTGGAGCCAATGGAGTACGAGCATGGCAGGCGCGCTCATTAGGCCCAGGCTCATACTATCAACCCGCTGAGCGCTTCCCAAACCGCACTGCCGATATAAAGCTGGAAGCAAATTTTGAGTACCGCTTCCGTATGGTTTGGAAGCTGGAAGGGGCTATGTTTATCGATTGCGGCAATATTTGGTCGATGCCCGGACTTGACGATAGGACAGGGGCTACCTTTGAATGGAATAAATTCTATGAACAGATTGCTATTGGTAGCGGATTGGGGATAAGGATGAATTTGGGTTTCTTTATTTTACGAACCGATTTTGGCTATAAGATATTCGATCCGGCAATAAATCCGAACGAACCCTACAAACCCTGGGTTCCACTTAATCGAAAGTTTAGCATCAGCGATATAACCTTTAACTTTGGTATTGGATATCCGTTTTAGCTTTACCCTACTTGACTTAAATCAATATTTATCGTAGGTTTGTATAGAACCGATTAAATTCTAAATCTATGAACTACGATAAAATAGTAGAGTTGCTTGGCGATAATGCCAATTATCTTCTTGAACATAAGTGCAATACCGTATCGAAGGAGATGCTTCACCTTCCCGGTCCCGACTTCATGGAGCGTGTGGTTTACCACAGCAACCGATCACCACAGGTAATGCGAAGCTTGCAGGCTATGTTCAACCACGGACGCTTGGCTGGTACGGGCTACCTTTCAATCCTGCCTGTTGATCAGGGAATTGAACATAGTGCAGGTGCATCGTTCGCCCCAAATCCCATTTACTTTGATCCTGAAAACATTGTTAAGTTGGCCATTGAGGGTGGTGCTAATGCGGTTGCCTCAACATTTGGGGTGCTGGCATCGGTAGCCCGTAAATATGCCCACCGCATACCTTTTATTGTAAAGATTAACCATAACGAGCTGCTTACCTATCCCAATAAGTACGATCAGATTATGTTTGGATCGGTTGATGAGGCATGGAACCTAGGTGCAGTAGCAGTTGGGGCTACAATATATTTTGGTTCCGAGGAGAGCAACCGGCAAATCATTGAAGTTGCCCAGGCGTTTGAGCGTGCCCATGAGTTGGGAATGGCTACCGTTCTTTGGTGCTACCTGCGAAACAATGGATTTAAAAAAGATGGCGTGGACTACCATCTAGCCGCCGACTTAACCAGCCAGGCAAACCATTTGGGGGTTACCATTCAGGCCGATATTATTAAACAGAAAGCCCCAGAGAATAATGGTGGCTTTAAAGCCATAAACTTCGGCAAAACCCACGATAAGGTTTATTCACAGCTAACTACCGATCATCCCATTGATTTGACTCGCTACCAGGTAGTAGGTTGTTATAACGGACGAGCTGGTTTAATTAACTCGGGTGGTGCCTCCTCGGGAGCAAGCGATTTGGCCGAGGCTGTTTATACTGCTGTAGTTAATAAACGTGCAGGTGGAATGGGACTCATTAGCGGTCGCAAAGCTTTTCAACGCCCTATGGATGAGGGTATAAAAATTCTGAATGCCATTCAGGATGTTTACCTTGAAAGTAAGGTCGACATAGCTTAACAAATGCTTTTTGTAAAACATTGCCCATTCTGGAGTCCGGGATGGGCTTTTTTACGCTAACACTTGTTTTAGTGTCCATTTTTTTCCAAATTGGTGCGCCAAAATTTATAACCTAAACCTAAACTCTAAACCTATGTCAGTTTCTAATAATCGCGATAGCTTTGGAAGCAAATTTGGTATTATTGCAGCCGCTGCCGGCTCGGCAGTAGGATTAGGAAACATTTGGAAGTTCCCATATATAACAGGACAGAACGGAGGAGGAGCTTTTTTGCTTATCTATCTTCTGTTTGTGTTCCTTTTGGGAATCCCTGTTATGATATCTGAATTTTCCATTGGCAGGCGTGGTCAGCGCAATGTATTTGGTTCATTTAAGGCAATTTCGCCTGGCACTCCTTGGTATTTTGTGGGTATAATGGGAGTGGTGGCCGCCTTCGTAATCCTATCGTTTTATAGTGCTGTAGCTGGTTGGACCCTGGAGTATATTGTAAAATCAGTAACTATTGGATTTGGTAATCAATCCACCCAGCAGCTGGGCGATGCTTTTCAGAATTTTCTGGTTCATCCCATTCGCCCCATTATATGGCAGCTAGTATTTATGACCATTACAGCATACATTGTGATAGGAGGTATAAAAAATGGGATTGAGAAGTATAGCAAGTTTTTAATGCCATTGCTAGTGTTTTTTCTTTTAGTACTATGTGTACGATCAATTACCTTACCCAATGCATCAAAAGGATTGGCGTTCCTGTTTAAGCCCGACTTTTCAAAGGTAACCATTAAGACGGTTCTATTTGCCATGGGGCAGGCTTTTTTCTCACTTAGTCTTGGAATGGGTGCTTTAATTACTTATGCTTCATACTTCCGAAAAACCGACAATTTAGGTAGAACGGCATTAAACGTATCACTAGCCGATACATTTATTGCAGTTTTAGCAGGAGTAGTAATATTTCCTGCTGTATTTGCTTTTAACATTGAACCTACTGCAGGTCCAAGTTTGGTTTTTATAACCTTACCGGAGATTTTTAGCCACATACCAATGGGGAATCTTTTTGGACTTATTTTTTTCATTCTACTTGCGGTGGCTGCGTTAACTTCAACGGTATCGGTGCTTGAAGTGGTTGTGGCATATTTCTCGGAGGAGTTGCGTATCAATCGCCTTAAGGCAACCATTTTAGCTTCGGTTTCCATATCGGTATTGGGTGTTTTGGCATCACTATCGTTTGGACCTTTAAGCGATATTAAACTCTCGGGCAAAACCATTTTCGATATGCTCGATTTTCTGGCCTCTAACATCTTACTTCCACTCGGAGGAATGCTAATAGTGATTTTTGTTGGATGGTACCTAAATAAGTCAACATTATTCGATGAGGTTTCAAATGGGGGAGAACTTAAAGCTGGTTACTTCCCTATATACCGTTTTATAGTTCGTTTTATTGCACCGTTAGCTATAGCAGCCATTTTCATATATTCAGTATTTTACGGTTCACTTGGATAGACTAATGGAATGGATGAGCTAATTAATTCCATATTTGAGCCACTGGTTAGGGTACTATCGAGCTTTCTGTTCTGGGACCCTTTTAGAACATTTGGGGTAGAAATAGGTTTTCGGTTTCCCTTTGTTGTGATGTGGCTAATGGTTTGGGGAGTTTATTTTACTTTCCGCATGGGATTTATCAACATCCGGGCTTTTTGGCACTCAATCCAAATCACCTCGGGTAGGCTCGATAAGAATAGCAAAAAGGGAGAGGTGTCCCATTTTCAAGCTTTATCAACCGCTCTTTCAGCAACTGTTGGTTTGGGAAATATTGCGGGTGTTGCAGTTGCCATAAGCGTTGGGGGGGCCGGGGCAACATTCTGGATGATAATGGCTGGGCTGTTGGGCATGTCGCTTAAGTTTACCGAGTGCACGCTAGGGCAAAAGTATAGATTGATTGACTCAAAGGGTAGGGTATCGGGAGGGCCCATGTACTACCTGAGCCAAGGGCTTGCCAAGCGTAACATGAAAACTTTAGGTAACATACTGGCGGTAACCTTTTCGGTTTTAGTAATTGGCGCATCGTTTGGCGGTGGAAATATGTTTCAGGCTAATCAGGCATTTTCGCAAATGGCTTTCATCATACCCTGGTTAAATGGTAAGGGAGCCTATTTTGGTATTGCCATGGCCTTGCTGGTAGGTTTAGTAGTCCTGGGTGGAATAAAAAGCATTGCCAGTGTTGCCTCGCGGATAGTTCCTTTCATGGTTATCCTCTACATTTCAGCATCCATGGTAATTATCTTTCTAAACATTTCACGGTTGGGTGAGGTTTTTAGTCTGATCTTTGAGCAGGCATTTGGACTCAAATCCATTGCTGGTGGTTTTTTTGGTGCGTTTATTGTTGGGTTTCAACGGGGAGCATTTTCCAACGAGGCAGGGATAGGTTCCGCTTCCATTGCGCACTCAACTGCCCGAACCGATGAGCCTGTTAGTGAGGGCATTGTTGCTTTGCTTGAACCATTCATCGATACTGTAGTGGTATGCACCATGACCGCTTTAGTAATAAATTTTGCTGGTTTAGCTGGTAATAGCTCTGGTTTACAGGGGGCCCAGCTAACTTCAGCCGCATTTGCCACCGTATTGCCTTGGTTCCCATATCTGCTGGCTATCGCTATCTTACTATTCGCTTTTTCAACCATGATTAGCTGGTCATACTATGGCCTCAAAGGCTTTAACTACCTTTTTGAGAAACGTTTGAACGGGATTATTCCTGTACCTGAGGCATCTACCAAGCTATACTACATTATTTTTTTACTTTGTATTGTTGTGGGTAGCGCTTCGAACCTTTGGGCTGTCATGGATTTTTCCGATATGATGATCTTAGGGATGGCTTTCCCAAATATTCTTGGAATGATTTTTATGGCTAAAGAGGTGCGGGCCGATTTGGATAGTTACTGGAATAGATGGAAAACAGGGAGATTGTATAGGTAGCGTAAACTTATTGTTTCTTTTATCATTTTTCGCGACATTTGGTATTAGTAGAACTGGTTGCTAACAATGAAGCGGATTTGGGTTAGCGTTAAAAGCTTCTTATACTTTTCAAGGGGCGAACGAAATGGAACCATTATTCTGGTTCTATTACTTTTGCTCTTCGCTGTGGCTCCGTACCTGTATAAAAAGTATTTCAATGTTGTTTCCACTCCCGATCCCATGCTTGTTCAAAAAGCCGATAGTTTCTTTTTAACTCTCCAGTACCATGAGCCCGAGAAAGTTATTGAGCCACCTTCGGGTATTGAGGCCGAGATGGAACTTCCCCGAACTAAAAAATCATTTTTATTTGATCCCAACACCGTAAGCCTTGACAGCTTAATGGAATTGGGGTTAAGCCGGAAGCAAGCTGAGGTACTTGTTAAGTATAGGTCTAAAGGGGGGCGTTTCAGGACTCCTGACGATATCGATAAAATTTTTGTTATCGACTCGGCTACAAAGGCGAGGCTAAAGCCGCTGGTACGTATAGCTCCGGTTACCGATACTATTAGCCATGATAGGGTTATTGATACCAAGCCCATTCTTGTGGAGCTCAATGGTGCCGATACCCTCTCGTTACTAAAACTTAAAGGTATAGGAAGTAACTACGCAAAGCGGATTGTGGGTTACAGGAACCTACTCGGTGGATTTTATAGTATTGATCAGCTTGGCGAGGTTTATGGATTTACTCCGCAACTGGTTGACCAGCTAAGGCCAAACATATATATCGACACTACCCGTATTCGAAAAATCAACATAAATCTAATTAAGTACGATGACCTGAGAATCCATCCCTATGTGAACGATTATCAGGCTAAAGCAATTATTTACTACCGCTCGCAAAAAGGTACGATTAAAACACTTGATGAGCTATGGAAGAACAAGCTTTTACCCCGCGACCGGTTCGAAAAGCTAAAACATTACCTTGATTTATAGTAAAATTGATACTTCACAAACAATTGGAATAATTTCCACAAAAAAAGACTAAAATATTTTGTATTAAAACCAAAACATTATAATTTTGCAGCTCATAAAATTCGATAAACATGATTATAGTACCAGTTAAAGAAGGCGAAAATATTGAAAGAGCTCTAAAAAAATTCAAGCGTAAGTTTGAAAAAACCGGTATTATGAGGGAGTTACGTTCCCGTCAAGCTTACGTTAAACCTTCGGTTGCTCGTAGGGAGCAGATCAAAAGAGCCATTTACATTCAGAAGCTACAGCAGCAGGAAGAGTAGAAGCTGATGTTCAGTTGAATGCATAATCAGGCTATTTTGCCTGATTTTTTTTTTGCTTTTTAGTTTGAAAAAAACTATATTGCATTCAATGGATATGCTGGCCTCATTTCTTAAATACCTTGATATAGAGAAGGGTTACTCATCGCACACCATACGCTCGTATGGCGATGATCTGCATTCCTTCTTCAGCTATTCAGGAGTCAATCCCGCAAGTACCGAAGCTATTGAACACATTAGCCATAGGACCATCAGGGCTTGGATGTCGAACTTAGTTAGCCAAGGCCTATCAACCCGTTCGGTTAACCGTAAGCTTTCATCGCTTCGCACATTCTTTAAGTACTTATTACGCCAAGGCGTAATTGCCAACAATCCCATGAAACGTGTAGTTTCGCCCAAAACCAGTAAGCGCTTACCTGAATTTGTCCCTGAAGCCGACATGGCAAAACTTAATACCAACGACCTGTTTGGCGATGATTTTGAGGGCTTACGTAACCGGCTAATAATAACCATGTTCTATTTTACCGGTATGCGCCTATCGGAGCTAGTTGGGCTTACCCTCCAATCGGTCGATGTGGGTTCAATGACCATTAAAGTAATGGGGAAGGGTAGCAAGGAACGTATCATTCCCATTCATCCGGAACTTAAAGATTTGATTGTGGAGTACCTTGAGGAACGAAACAAAAAATTTTCCGATACTGTTAGTTTTTTTGTTACGCCAAAAGGTAAACCGGTTTACCCAAAACTCGTATACAGAGTAGTAAACCACTACTTAACCTTGATTACACCCCTTCAAAAAAGGAGCCCCCACGTGCTAAGGCACAGCTTTGCAACCCATTTGCTAAACAAGGGGGCCGATTTGAATGCCATTAAAGAGCTGCTAGGCCACTCAAGTTTACTGGCTACCCAGGTGTACACCCACAGCACATTCGAAAAACTTAAAAACAATTATAACCAGGCTCATCCACGAGCCTAAAACCAAAAGGAGGATTTATTATGAACGTTAAAATTCAATCCATCAAGTTTGATGCTGACCGGAAGCTTCTTGATTACGTTGAGAAGAAAGCTGCAAAACTTGAGCGCTATTTTGACAACATCGTGGAAACCGAGGTGTACCTAAAGTTGGAAAATAGCCAGGACATGGAAAACAAGGTTGTTGAATTCCGCCTTAAGGTGCCTGGCAACGATTTGTTTGCCCAACGTAAAGGGAAAACCTTTGAAGAGGCTACTGACCTATGTATTGATGTGCTGAAGGGTCAAGTTAAAAAGTTTAAGGAAAAGCTAAGAGGGGTATAGCAAACCCAAAAAATAGACTAAAAACAAAACAGATGAAGCCCGTGAGGGCTTCATTTTTTGCTGTAACAGGTCAAAACAGACAGATGGATTATGAAAATTGTACTAAAAAAGGTTACATAAAAAGATAAAAATTTTTGCAGATAATTAAAATTGTTATACATTTGCAATCCGATTTCAGGAGGTAAACGTTCCTTAAAATAGTGCAAAAACACTTTGATTGCCGATGTAGCTCAGTTGGCCAGAGCAGCTGATTTGTAATCAGCTGGTCGGGGGTTCGAATCCCTCCATCGGCTCAAAGCAAAACAGGTTGGGGAGATACCAAAGTGGCCAACTGGGGCAGACTGTAAATCTGCTGGCTTATGCCTTCGTAGGTTCGAATCCTGCTCTCCCCACAAAACAGGGTTGACACCAGTCCTGCCGGGTTGGTGGCATGCGGGAGTAGCTCAGTCGGTAGAGCATCAGCCTTCCAAGCTGAGGGTCGCGGGTTCGAGTCTCGTCTCCCGCTCTACCTGTAAGCCGATGTAGCTCAGAGGTAGAGCACTTCCTTGGTAAGGAAGGGGTCACGAGTTCAATTCTCGTCATCGGCTCAATTTTTTGTGTTGTATAAGACAATCAAGTTTTTAATACTAATTTTAAATTAATACCAGAAAACTATGGCTAAAGAAAAATTTGATAGGTCGAAACCGCACGTGAACATCGGTACCATTGGCCACGTTGACCATGGTAAGACTACCCTTACCGCTGCTATTACTAAAATATTAGCTGAAAAGGGTCTTTCCGAATATCGTTCATTCGACTCTATCGACAACGCTCCTGAAGAAAAAGAGCGCGGTATTACCATTAACACCGCTCACGTTGAGTATCAAACTGAGAACCGTCACTACGCTCACGTTGACTGTCCTGGTCACGCTGACTATGTTAAGAACATGGTTACTGGTGCTGCCCAGATGGACGGCGCTATCCTTGTTGTAGCTGCTACTGATGGTCCTATGCCTCAAACCCGTGAGCACATCCTTCTTGCTCGTCAGGTAAACGTTCCTAAGATCGTTGTGTTCCTGAACAAGTGCGACATGGTTGACGATGCTGAAATGCTTGACCTCGTTGAAATGGAAGTACGTGAGCTCTTGAGCTTCTATCAGTTCGATGGCGATAACGTACCCGTTATCCGTGGTTCTGCTCTTGGTGCCCTAAACGGCGAACCACAGTGGGTTGAAAAGGTAATGGAACTCATGAATGCTGTTGATGAGTACATTCCCATTCCTCCACGTGACAACGAAAAACCATTCCTAATGCCTGTTGAGGACGTATTCTCAATCACTGGTCGTGGTACTGTTGCTACCGGTAGAATTGAAACTGGCGTTATCCACACTGGCGACGAAGTTGAAATCGTAGGTTTAACCAACGACAAGCCTATGAAGTCAGTAGTTACCGGTGTTGAAATGTTCCGTAAGATCCTTGATCAGGGTGAAGCTGGCGACAACGTAGGTCTACTACTCCGTGGTATTGACAAGAAGGAAATTAAGCGTGGTATGGTTATTGCTAAGCCAGGCTCAATTACCCCTCACACCAAGTTCAAAGCTGAGATTTACGTGTTGAAGAAAGAAGAGGGTGGCCGTCACACTCCTTTCCACAACCACTACCGTCCTCAGTTCTACCTACGTACCCTCGACGTAACCGGTGAAATTATGCTTCCCGAAGGCGTTGAAATGGTAATGCCTGGCGATAACGTAACTATCACTGTAGAACTTATCTACCCTGTTGCTATCAACAAGAACCTACGCTTTGCAATCCGCGAAGGTGGTAGGACTGTTGGTGCCGGTCAGGTAATTGACATTATTGAGTAATTCAATAAAACCCCGAACGGGTTCAACGGAATCCGTTCGGTTTCTCACACGGGTGTAGCTCAATTGGTAGAGTAGTGGTCTCCAAAACCATTGGCTGGGAGTTCGAGTCTCTCCACCCGTGCTAAACACAAACTGTTGACATGAAAATTACACAGTACTTGCACGACGTTTACACCGAGATGGTGCAAAAAGTTTCGTGGCCAACATGGAAAGAACTTCAGTCCAGTGCATTAATTGTTATGATTGCTTCCCTTTTAATCGCACTGGTTGTCTTCGTTATGGACTTCTCATTCGAAAGATTGATGGAGTTTGTTTACCGTGTACTTAGCTAACAATAGAACGGCCTAAGAAGGAGCTGTAATGGAAGAGAATGTTAAAAAATGGTATGTTCTTAGGGCCATTGGTGGTAAGGAGAAGAAGGTAAAGGAGCTGGTGGAAAACGAAATTAAACGTTTGAAGCTAGACGACTTTATCTATCAGGTTCTTATTCCTACTGAGAAAGTTTACCAGATTCGAAATGGCAAAAAGATCAGCAAGGAAAGGATTTACTACCCTGGCTACGTTCTTATTGAAGCTGCACTGGTAGGTGAGATTCCTCACATCCTACGAAACATTCCCAATGTCCTTGGTTTTTTAGGTGACCCAAAAACCGGCGATCCAATCCCTCTACGCCAAGCTGAGGTTAACCGAATACTTGGCAAGGTAGATGAGCTGGTGGACAGCGAGGAAGAGTTGAATGTTCCATTCTACGTAGGTGAAACAGTAAAAGTAATTGATGGACCATTCAATTCCTTTTCTGGAGTGATTGAGGAGGTTAACGAAGAGAAGAAGAAGCTGAAGGTTATGGTGAAAATCTTCGGCCGTAAAACTCCACTGGAGTTAAGTTTTATGCAAGTTGAAAAGGAGTAATAATTAAAGAGCAAATGCACTATGGCTAAAGAAGTAGCTGGATTTATTAAACTCCAGATTAAAGGTGGTGCTGCTAACCCATCACCACCCATTGGTCCTGCTCTTGGCTCCAAGGGGGTAAATATTATGGAGTTCTGCAAGCAATTCAATGCCAGAACTCAAGCACAGGCAGGCAAGGTTCTACCTGTGGTTATAACATATTATACCGACAAATCGTTCGATTTTGTCGTAAAAACCCCACCGGTATCCGTAACTTTGCTTGAGATAACAAAGCAACAAAAGGGATCGGCTGAGCCTAACAGGAAAAAGGTTGCCTCTGTAACCTGGGAGCAAGTTCGAGAAATTGCCCAGGAAAAGATGCAGGATCTGAACTGTTTCACCATTGAATCAGCAATGAAGATGGTGGCCGGTACAGCCCGCAGCATGGGTATCACTGTTACCGGAGAGTTTCCGGGGAATTAACATTTAACCTCATTTGCGCAATGACTAAACTGACAAAAAACAGGAAGCTTGCTCTGTCGAAAGTAGAGCCCGGTAAGACTTACAAGCTATCGGAAGCAGCCGCACTGTTGAAGGAAATTACATACACCAAGTTCGATGCATCGGTTGATATTGATATTCGCTTAGGGGTTGACCCCCGTAAGGCCAACCAGATGGTTCGTGGTGTGGTAACCCTTCCGCATGGTACCGGTAAGAACGTTCGCGTTCTGGTACTCTGTACTCCCGATAAGGAGGAGGCTGCTCGCCAGGCTGGCGCCGACTACGTAGGCCTTGACGATTACATCGAGAAGATCAAGGGCGGATGGACCGATGTGGATGTTATTATTACCATGCCCTCGGTTATGGCTAAGCTAGGTCCTTTAGGACGTATTCTTGGCCCCCGCGGTTTGATGCCAAACCCCAAGAGTGGTACGGTTACCATGGAAGTTGAAAAGGCTGTTAAGGAGGTAAAGCAGGGTAAGATTGACTTTAAGGTTGACAAGTTTGGTATAGTCCACTCATCAATCGGAAAAATTTCATTCGAGCCTGACAAGATTGTTGATAATGCGCTTGAGTTTATCAATACCATCATTAAGCTCAAACCTACGTCGGCTAAAGGTACCTACATTAAGAGTGTATACCTTTCCACTACCATGAGCCCCGGTATTGCTATTGACACCAAGTCGCTCACGGCTTCGAATTAATAACGTTTACACAGACCCAATTTGTTATGAGAAGGGAAGATAAAAACGCACTGATTGATAAGCTGACCGAGCAAATTAACCAGTACCCCCATTTTTACCTTACCGATACCTCGGAACTTAATGCAGAGGTAACTCACAAGTTACGTAAGACCTGCTTTGAGAAAAAGGTAAAGCTGGTAGTGGTTAAGAACACATTGCTGAAGAAAGCCCTTGAGAGAAGCGGCAAATCAACCGATTTTTCGCCAATCTTTGAAACATTGAAAGGCTCAACCTCAGTAATGTTTACCGAAACAGGTAATGTTCCGGCTAAGCTTATCAAGGATTTTCGCAAGGCTCATCCAAAGCCTCTATTTAAGGCTGCCTATGTTGAAGAATCGATATATGTTGGCGAGAGCCAACTTGAAGTGCTGGCAACCCTGAAGAGCAAGAACGAGCTTATTGCCGACGTTATTGCACTACTCCAGTCGCCCGCAAAGAACGTTATCGGTTCGCTACAATCTGGCGGTCAAAAATTATCGGGTGTTATCAAAACACTCTCTGAAAGGGAAAAGTAAAAATTATTTTGAGAACAAATTAAACACTTACTAAAATGGCAGATCTTAGAAAATTTGCAGAAGATTTGGTTAACCTCTCAGTAAAGGAAGTTAACGAATTGGCTAAAATACTCAAGGACGAGTATGGTATTGAACCTGCTGCTGCAGCTGTAGCTGTTGCTGCTGCTCCCGCTGCTGGTGGCGAAGGTGCTGCTGCCGCTGAAAAAACTCAGTTTGACGTTATTCTTAAGTCAGCTGGCGGTGCTAAATTGCAGGTTGTTAAGCTTGTAAAGGAACTTACCGGTCTTGGTCTAAAGGAAGCTAAGGATTTAGTTGATGGCGCTCCTAAGGCCGTTAAGGAAGGTGTTTCTAAAGAAGAAGCTGAATCATTAAAAGCACAACTTGAAGAGGCAGGAGCAGAAGTTGAACTTAAATAGTCCTAACCTATAGTGGTTCTAAGGTTTAGAATCTATCCTGATAGATTCTAAGCCTTTTTCTTGTTATGTTTATTTTATAGTTCAACCAATTCGTTCGCAATGTCTCAAAATAAAACTAACAACGCACGTATCAATTTCTCCAAAACAAAGAGCCTCTACGAGTATCCCGATTTTTTGGATATTCAGTTAAAGTCGTTTATGGAGTTCTTCAAGCTGGGTTCAACCCCCGAAGAGCGTAAGAACGAAGGCCTGTTCAAAGTGTTTCAGGAGAATTTTCCAATTACCGATACCAGGAACAATTTTGTACTCGAATTTCTCGATTACTACGTTGATCCTCCCCGCTATTCCATTGAGGAATGTCTGGATAGAGGGTTAACCTATAGCGTACCACTAAAGGCAAAGTTAAAGCTATACTGTACCGATCCCGAACATGAGGATTTTGATACGGTAGTTCAGGATGTATACCTGGGAACAATTCCCTACATGACACCCCGCGGTAGTTTTGTAATTAATGGAGCTGAACGAGTAGTTGTTTCGCAGCTTCATCGCTCGCCCGGTGTGTTCTTTGGCCAAAGCGTACATCCTAACGGTACCAAGCTCTACTCCGCACGTATTATACCCTTCAAGGGATCGTGGATTGAGTTTGCCACCGACATCAATAACGTGATGTATGCATACATCGATCGTAAAAAGAAATTGCCCGTAACTACACTTTTGCGCGCCATTGGATTTGAGACCGATAAGGATATCCTCCAGATATTCGACCTAGCCGAAGAGGTAAAGGTTTCAAAAGCCACTCTCACCAAGGTAGTGGGTCAACGTTTGGCCGCTCGCGTTCTCAAGAGTTGGATTGAGGACTTTGTTGATGAAGATACCGGCGAGGTGGTTTCAATTGAGCGTAACGAGGTTATCCTTGACCGCGAAACCGTTATTGAAAAGGACCACATCGATTTGATTATCGACTCCGGCGTTAAGTCAATTCTTGTTCATAAAGAATCACAGAGCATTTCCGATTATGCCATAATCTATAACACGCTGCAAAAAGACCCCAGTAACTCTGAGAAGGAGGCTGTGGTACACATTTACAGGCAGCTCCGTAACTCCGAACCACCCGATGAGGCTACCGCCCGCGACGTTATCGATAAGCTATTCTTCTCCGATAAACGTTACGACTTGGGTGATGTAGGACGTTACCGTATCAACAAAAAGCTTAACCTGAACACCTCGTCCGACATTAAGGTGTTAACCAAGGAAGATATCATTGAGATTATTAAGTATCTCATTGAGCTGGTTAACTCAAAGGCTGAGGTTGATGATATTGACCACCTAAGTAACCGTAGGGTGCGAACCGTGGGTGAACAGATGGCTGCTCAGTTTGGCGTTGGTTTAGCCCGTATGGCCAGAACCATCCGTGAGCGTATGAACGTTCGCGATAACGAGGTGTTTACTCCTATCGATCTGATTAACTCCAAAACACTCTCGTCGGTTATCAACTCGTTCTTCGGAACAAACCAGCTTTCGCAGTTCATGGATCAGACCAACCCGCTGGCCGAAATGACCCACAAGCGTCGTTTATCGGCTTTGGGACCTGGTGGTCTTACTCGCGAACGCGCCGGTTTCGAGGTTCGCGACGTTCACTATACGCATTACGGACGCCTTTGCCCCATTGAAACCCCTGAAGGACCTAACATTGGTCTTATCTCATCGCTTTGCGTTTATGCAAAGATCAACGACCTTGGGTTTATTGAAACCCCTTACCGCAAGGTTGAGAATGGCAAAGTTGGCCTGACCAGTAACGATATTGTTTACCTGAGCGCCGAGGAAGAGGAAGCAAAAATTATTGCACAGGCAAACGCTCCCCTTACCGATGACGGTACTTTTGTAAACAACAGGGTGAAAGCTCGCTACGAGGGCGATTTCCCGTTATCCGAAAGTGAATCGGTTGACCTAATGGACGTTGCTCCAAACCAGATTGCGTCAATAGCTGCATCGCTAATTCCGTTCCTTGAGCACGACGACGCTAACCGTGCGCTCATGGGATCGAACATGATGCGACAAGCTGTACCCCTTCTCCAGCCCGAAACCCCAATTGTTGGTACAGGCTTAGAGGGTCAGGTTGTTAAGGATAGCCGAACTCAGATTGTAGCTGAGGAGAATGGTGTTGTTGAGTATGTTGATGCCGACGAAATAGTTGTTCGTTACGATAAAACCGAAGAGGAACTTTTTGTAAGCTTCGATCCCGAAATTAAACGCTACAAGCTACCTAAGTTCAAAAAAACCAACCAGAACACCTCCATTACGCTTAAGCCCATTGTTACAAAGGGACAACGTATTGTAAAAGGACAAGTTCTGACCGAAGGGTATGCAACCAGAGATGGAGAGTTGGCCTTGGGTAGAAACCTTAAGGTTGCATTCATGCCTTGGAAAGGCTACAACTTTGAGGATGCTATTGTAATCAGCGAGCGTTTACTCCGCGACGATGTGTTTACATCAATTCATGTTGATGAGTACATCCTTGAGGTTCGCGATACCAAGCGAGGAATGGAAGAACTTACCGCCGATATTCCTAACGTTTCCGAAGAGGCTACAAAGAACCTCGACGAAAACGGTATGATTAGAATTGGCGCTAATGTTGTTCCGGGCGATATCCTTATTGGTAAAATTACTCCTAAAGGCGAATCGGACCCAACCCCTGAAGAGAAACTCTTAAGGGCTATCTTCGGCGATAAGGCTGGTGATGTTAAGGATGCCTCACTAAAGGCTTCACCTTCGCTTTACGGGGTGGTTATTGATAAGATGTTGTTCTCACGTTCCATTAAGGATGGTAAGGAGGCTAAAAAGGCCAAGACTAATGAGAAGGCTCTGCTTGAGAAACTCGACAATGAGTTTAATAAACAGGTTGCTGAACTTAAGAACCGTTTAGTCGATAAGCTTTTCTCACTAGTTAACGGTAAGACCAGCCAGGGTGTTTACGATAATTTCGATCAGGAAATTTTTGCTCGTGGTGTTAAGTTCACCCAGAAAATCCTTTCGGATATTGATTACATGAACGTAAACCCCAACAAATGGACTACCGATAAGGCTAAGAACGACCTAATTAAAGCAGTAATACAGAATTACATCCTTAAGTGGAAGGAGTACGATGCTGAATTCAAGCGTAAGAAGTTCAACGCAACAATTGGCGATGAACTTCCTGCTGGAATAATGCAGCTGGCCAAGGTTTACATCGCCAAGAAACGTAAAATCACCGTAGGTGATAAAATGGCTGGTCGACACGGTAACAAGGGTATTGTAGCAAAAATTGTTCGCGATGAGGATATGCCATTCCTAGAGGATGGTACTCCTGTGGACATAGTGCTTAACCCCCTTGGTGTGCCATCACGTATGAACCTCGGTCAGATTTATGAAACCGTACTTGGATGGGCAGGTCAAAAGCTGGGCATTAAGTTTAGTACCCCCATTTTTGATGGTGCAGCCCTTGAAGATATTACCAAGTACACCGATATGGCTGGGCTACCCCGTTTTGGTAGAACATACCTTTACGATGGCGGAACAGGTGAAAGGTTCGACCAACCTGCTACTGTAGGGGTTATTTACATGCTTAAGCTCGGTCACATGGTTGACGATAAGATGCATGCCCGTTCCATTGGACCTTACTCACTTATTACTCAGCAACCCCTTGGTGGTAAGGCTCAGTTTGGTGGTCAGCGTTTCGGTGAAATGGAGGTGTGGGCACTGGAAGCATTTGGCGCTTCGCACATCCTTCAGGAAATACTTACCATTAAGTCCGACGATGTAGTAGGAAGAGCTAAAGCATACGAGTCGATAGTTAAGGGAGAACCAATGCCTGAACCGGGCATTCCTGAATCGCTTAACGTATTGCTTCATGAGCTCCGTGGTTTAGGCTTGAGTGTAAATCTGGATTAATCAATATGCCGTGGAAAGGGCAAAGGCCCTTTCCGGATTGGCATAACAAACTTATAACACGAATAATATGTCGTTCAGAAGGGAGAATAAGGTTAAAAGCAACTTTTCAAAAATCACCATTAGCTTAGCATCGCCCGAGGAGATTTTGGAGCGTTCAAGCGGTGAGGTGCTTAAACCTGAAACCATTAACTATAGAACATACAAACCCGAACGCGACGGTTTGTTCTGCGAACGCATTTTTGGTCCTGTGAAGGACTACGAGTGCCATTGCGGAAAGTACAAGCGTATCAGGTACAAGGGGATAGTTTGCGACCGATGTGGGGTAGAGGTTACCGAGAAGAAGGTACGCCGTGAACGCATGGGCCATATCAGCCTTGTTGTTCCTGTTGCTCATATCTGGTATTTCCGTTCACAACCCAACAAGATTGGCTACCTGCTTGGACTACCTGCTAAAAAACTCGATGCCATTATATACTACGAGCGTTACGTGGTTGTTAATCCAGGTATTAAGGCTGCCGATGGTATTAATCAGTTTGACTTTTTAACTGAAGAAGAATACCTCGACATCCTCGATACACTTCCAAAGGAAAACCAGTACCTCGACGATAGCGACCCCAACAAGTTCATTGCTGCTATGGGAGCTGAGGCTCTTTACATGCTTCTGCAGCGCATTAACCTCGATGAACTTTCGTACGACTTGCGTCACAAGGCAAGTACTGAGTCGTCGCAGCAGCGCAAGAGCGAAGCTCTTAAAAGGCTGCAGGTAGTTGAAGCATTCCGCGAATCGGCTCATATAAACAAGCCTGAGTGGATGATACTAAAGGTGATTCCTGTAATTCCACCTGAACTACGTCCTTTGGTACCCCTCGACGGCGGTCGTTTTGCCACATCGGACTTAAATGACCTTTACCGTAGGGTAATCATCAGGAATAACCGCCTAAAAAGGCTAATTGAGATAAAGGCCCCTGAGGTGATTTTACGTAACGAAAAACGTATGCTTCAGGAAGCCGTAGATTCGCTATTTGACAACTCGCGCAAATCGAACGCAGTTAAAACCGAGGCTAACCGTCCTCTTAAATCGTTAAGCGATAGCCTTAAGGGTAAGCAGGGACGTTTCCGCCAAAACCTCTTGGGTAAACGTGTCGACTATTCTGCACGTTCGGTTATTGTTGTTGGCCCAGAGCTAAAGATGCACGAGTGCGGATTGCCCAAGGATATGGCTGCAGAGCTTTACAAGCCTTTTGTAATCCGTAAGCTTATTGAGAGAGGTATTGTTAAAACCGTAAAATCGGCCAAAAAGATAGTTGACAGGCGCGATCCAGTTGTATGGGATATCCTTGAGAATGTGATGAAAGGCCATCCCGTTCTTCTGAACCGTGCTCCAACCCTTCACAGGCTCGGTATTCAGGCTTTCCAGCCCCGTCTTATTGAGGGTAAGGCCATTCAGCTCCACCCGCTGTCGTGTACTGCGTTTAACGCCGACTTTGACGGTGACCAAATGGCTGTACACTTACCCCTTGGAAACGAGGCTATTCTGGAGGCCCAGATACTCATGTTGGGTTCCCACAACATTTTGAACCCTGCAAACGGTGCTCCTATCACTGTACCTTCGCAGGACATGGTACTGGGACTATACTACATAACAAAACCCCGTAAGGGTGCCAAGGGCGAGGGAACAATTTTCTACTCACCCGAGGAGGTTATCATTGCTTACAATGAGAAAGCCGTTGACCTACATGCTATTATCAAGGTTAGGTTAAATACTTTGGATGAAAACGGTCAACCTAAGCAGCAAATAATTGAAACTACAGTAGGACGCGTAATATTTAACCAGTACGTTCCTGCTGAGATGGGCTTCATTAATGAGTTACTGACCAAGAAATCGCTTCGCGATATTATTGGTAAGGTTCTTAAGAAGACCAGTGTGTCCAAAACCGCTCAATTCCTCGATGATATCAAGGACTTGGGATACTACATGGCATTCAAGGGAGGTCTATCATTCAACATCGACGATGTTATCATCCCCGATGAGAAAGCCGAATTGGTTGAAGAAGGATACGCACAGGTTGACGAGGTTATGTCCAACTACAACATGGGTCTCATAACCAACAACGAGCGTTACAACCAGATTATCGACATCTGGACACATACCAACGCCAAGTTGACCTTGATGCTAATGAAAAAGCTCTCCGAGGACAAGCAAGGATTCAACTCAATTTACATGATGCTCGACTCCGGTGCTCGTGGTTCCAAGGAGCAGATTCGTCAGCTTTGCGGTATGCGTGGTCTTATGGCTAAACCGCAAAAATCAGGTGCCACTACCAATGAAATTATTGAAAACCCAATTCTTTCGAACTTTAAGGAGGGTCTTTCGGTACTTGAGTACTTCATCTCAACCCACGGTGCCCGTAAGGGTCTTGCCGATACCGCTCTTAAAACAGCCGACGCTGGTTACCTTACCCGTCGTTTAGTTGACGTATCGCAGGATGTAATCATTACCGAGAGTGACTGTGGTACACTTCGTGGGCTTGTGGCTACTGCCATCAAGAAGAACGAGGAAGTGGTTGAAACCCTTTACGAAAGAATTCTTGGTAGAACCACGGTACACGATGTATTCCATCCGCTAACCGGCGAGCTTATTATTGCAGCTGGGGAAGAGATTACCGAGGAGATTGCTCAAATTATTGAGGAGTCGCCCATCGAGCAGGTTGAAATTCGTTCAGTGCTTACCTGTGAATCGCGCAAGGGTGTTTGCGCCAAGTGTTATGGCCGCAACCTGGCAACCGGTCGAATGGTTCAGAAAGGCGAGGCAGTTGGTGTTATTGCAGCTCAGAGTATCGGTGAACCTGGTACTCAGCTTACACTGCGAACCTTCCACGTTGGGGGTACTGCCGGTAGCATCATTTCTGACTCAAAGATTGTTGCCCGTTTCGATGGTCGTGCCGAGATTGAAGAGCTAAAAACAGTTCAACGTCAGGATGAAAGTGGTAACAACTACCATATAGTTATTGGGCGTTTGGCCGAGATGCGAATTGTTGATTCCAACACTGGAATCACCCTTTCCACAAACAATGTACCTTACGGTTCAAAGCTATACATCAACAATGGTGATACGGTGAAGAAAGGACAACTCATCTGCGAATGGGATCCATGGAATGCCGTTATCATTTCCGAGGTTTCCGGTAAGGTTGGATTCGACGCTCTCATCAAGGAGGTAACCTACCGCGAGGAAAGCGACGAGCAAACCGGTTACCGTGAGAAAGTGATCATTGAATCGCGCGATAAGAGTAAGAACCCCGCTGTAAAGATTCTTTCCGATAACGAGGAGGTTATTAAGCTTTACAACTTACCCGTTAGCGCTCACCTAACCGTTGAAGATAGTGCAACCATTCAAGCAGGTGA
This sequence comes from Tenuifilum sp. 4138str, assembly GCF_041102575.1. Taxonomy (NCBI): domain Bacteria; kingdom Pseudomonadati; phylum Bacteroidota; class Bacteroidia; order Bacteroidales; family Tenuifilaceae; genus Tenuifilum; species Tenuifilum osseticum. The sequence continues at coordinate 47,665 of NZ_JBGCUE010000005.1, forward strand.
TATTCTGGCAAAGATTCCACGCGCTGTAGGTAAAGCAGGCGATATTACCGGTGGTCTGCCTCGAGTAGTTGAGCTTTTTGAGGCTCGTAACCCATCGAACCCTGCAATTGTATCGGAAATCGACGGTGAAGTATCGTTTGGTAAGGTTAAGCGTGGTAATCGTGAAATTAAGGTTACCTCTAAGACCGGTGAGGTTAAGAACTACCTCGTGCCCCTGTCCAAGCAAATACTTGTTCAGGAAAACGATTACGTAAAGGCTGGTACACCCCTCTCGGACGGTGCAATTACCCCTACCGATATTCTTGCAATCAAGGGCCCTACCGAAGTGCAGGAGTACATTGTTAACGAGATTCAGGAAGTTTACCGCATGCAGGGTGTAAAGATCAACGATAAGCACTTTGAGGTTATCGTTCGCCAGATGATGCGTAAGGTTGAAATACTTGATCCGGGCGATACACGCTTCCTTGAAGGACAGCTTGTTGACAAGTGGGAGTTCATTGAGGAGAACGATAATATCTTCGAAAAGAAGGTTGTTGTTGATGCTGGCGATGCAGCCCACCTACGTCCAGGTATGATTATTACAGCCCGTCAGCTTCGCGATGAGAACTCAAAGCTGAAACGTAAGGATATGAAGCTGGTTGAAGCTCGCGATGCAGTTCCTGCAACATCCAATCAGGTGCTTCAGGGTATTACCCGCGCTGCGCTGCAAACCAACAGCTTTATGTCTGCAGCATCGTTCCAGGAAACCACAAAGGTGCTTAACGAAGCAGCCATTTACGGCAAGGTTGACACCCTTGAGGGATTGAAAGAGAACGTTATTTGTGGTCACCTCATTCCAGCAGGTACCGGTCTCAGAGAGTTCGATAAGCTTGTTGTTTACTCTAAGGATGAACATCAGCTTATTGAGAAATCAAAGAGTTCAACAGCTACTGTTAAGTAAATCAGATAGATTATTGGAAGGGCCGGTGAATGCCGGCTCTTTTTTTTGCTCATAATCGTTAAATAGCAAACAAATTCATAACTTAGCCGTGAAAACATTAAAACCGTCCAGCTATGAACGATAAAGTAAATCCAATCAATATTGAACTTAGCGACGAGGTAGCTCAGGGTATCTACAGCAATCTTGCCATTATTACCCATTCATCGTCGGAGTTTATCATTGATTTTGTGCGTATAATGCCCGGAATGCCCAAGGCACAGGTAAAAACCCGTGTTATTCTAACGCCCGACCATGCTAAAAGGCTCTTGTTAGCTTTACAGGATAACATGGCTAAGTTTGAGGCTAATATGGGTACAATAAAGTTACCCGAAGGAAGCGAGGGAATGCCTCCATTCCCTATGAATTTTGGTGGTAAAGGTGGTGAAGCTTAAAATACTTTTTTTGCCATGAACAGAGTTTTTACTATTACAATGGCTTTTGCTCTTGCCTTTGTTTCGTGCAACAAGAGCGATAGTTTAGTTGTTCTATCACCTTCAGGCAAGGTATCTATTACATTTCAGATAAATGGTAAAGGGCAACCCTCATACAGCTTGCTTTTTGACCAAAAAACAATAGTTAAACCTTCAACGCTGGGTTTTGAGTTTAAGGATATGCCACCTTTATCGGATAATATTAAGGTTGACAGTTTCAGAACCAGATCATTTAGCGAGAAATGGGAAATGCCCTGGGGCGATCAGCGATGGGTTGATAATACCTACAATGAGCTTAAGGTTTTCCTATCGGAGCGAAAATCGCCTTACCGCAATTTTGCTGTTACCTTTAGGGCTTTTAACGATGGGGTAGGGTTTCGCTACGAGTTCCCTGAGCAGCCCGGAATGGATAGCGTAATTATATTAGCCGAAAATACTAACTTCAAACTAACCGGTGACCACACTTGCTGGTGGCAGCCTGGCGACTGGGATATCTACGAGCATCTATACCGGACAACCCCATTAAGTAAGATTGATGCTGTAAATAGCCAGAGTAAGAACCCTTTGGCTCAAACCTATATCCCTGAGAATGCGGTAAATACCCCTGTTACCATGAAAACATCCGATGGGGTTTACCTATGCTTTCACGAGGCCGATGTAAATAACTATGCCGGTGCAACCCTAAGAGTCGATACGGTTAACCTATCGCTTCAAACAGCGCTTGTTGGAAACGATTCAGGCGTGAAGGTTAAAGCTAAAGTCCCCTTTAACTCGCCCTGGCGAACCATAATAATTACCGATAAACCAGGCGATATTGTAACATCAAAGCTAGTGCTAAACCTTAACGAGCCCAATCTACTTGGCGATGTATCGTGGTTTAAACCCATGAAGTATGTGGGTATATGGTGGGAAATGCACCTTGGCAAATCGTCGTGGGATATGGCCAGCGGTAAGCATGGAGCCACAACGGCAAACGCAAAGCGCTACATCGATTTTGCTGCGCGTAATGGCATAAAAGGTTTGCTGGTTGAGGGTTGGAACACCGGCTGGGAGCATTGGATAGGTTTTGAGGAACGCGAAGGAATTTTCGATTTTGTTACTCCCTATCCTGACTATAATTTAAGAGAGGTTGTGCGCTATGCCAAGAGTAAGGGTGTAAGCCTAATCATGCATCACGAGACATCGGCTGCACCCCGTACCTATGAACAGCAACTCGATTCTGCTTATAGGTTGATGCAAAGCCTTGGCATACATTCAGTAAAGACCGGATATGTAGGAAAAATTATTCCCAAAGGTGAATACCACCAGGGGCAATGGATGGTTAACCACTACCGCAAGGTGATTGAAACGGCTGCCAGATACCAAATTGCTGTTGATGTCCATGAGCCCTTTAAAGGTACTGGTGAGTGGCGAACCTATCCCAATGTTATTGCTCGCGAGAACTTTAGGGGACAGGAGTTTAATGCCTGGTCAGTTGATGGTGGAAATCCCCCAGAACACCTTACAATTCTACCCTTTACCGCACAGCTTGCTGGGCCAATGGATTACACTCCGGGCATTTTTAACATCAAGCTAAAACCCTATAAACCCGATAATCAGGTAAATTCAACCTTAGCTTACCAGCTTGCTCTTTACGTGGTGATATACAGCCCTATTCAAATGGCTGCCGATTTACCTGAAAACTACGAAGGTCACCCTGCCTTCCAGTTTATCCGCGATGTTGGGGTTGACTGGGAGCAAACGGTGGTATTGGATGCTTCCATAGGCGATTACATTGCCATTGCCCGCGAGGAGCGTGATTCAGGACGATGGTTTATTGGAGCAATTACCGATGAGAACCCTCGAGACCTTAGCCTAAAACTTGATTTTCTGAAACCGAACGTTAAATACAAAGCAACTTTGTACCTTGATGGTCCTGATGCTCATTGGGATAAAAATCCTACATCGTATAGAATAGAGACCCGTGAGGTGGATAGCAACACTGTTATTGACCTTAAACTTGCCCCTGGCGGCGGCGCTGCTATTTCGCTTTTCCCATTGTAATAAATAGTTAAGGCTGCCAATTGGCAGCCTTTTTCCCTATCTTTTCAGGTATCTAGCAAATACGTATAAACAAACTGTTGGTGTTAAAACGCCAACAATGTAGCCAACCCAGTGTGAAAGTTTAAAACCCTCAGGAGCAATAATAATGTAGTTGCTAACAACTGCTGTCATAAATAAAGCTGGCAGCAGTGTTATGATGTAGGGTTTCTTTTCTTGTGCTAAATAAACAGTTATTGCCCACAGCACTACTGTGGCAAGCACCTGGTTACTCCAGAACATGTATCGCCAAATAATATCAAACTTTACCTGAGTAAGCGTAAATCCAATAATAAAAAGCGGTAAGCTCACCAAAACCCTATTCGATAGACTTTTCTGCGAGAACTTTAAAAAATCGGCAACAATTAGTCGTGCGCTCCTATATGCAGTATCGCCAGTAGTTATTGGTGCGGCTACAACTCCCAGAATGGCAAGTATCCCGCCAATAGCGCCAAGTGTAGTATTGGAAATTTCCCTTACAATAATTGTGGCTTCACCATTGTAACCAGCAATGGCTGAGTTTAGCCCTTGCGCTCCCCCGTAAAAACTCATTCCTATTGCAGCCCAAATCAATGCAATAATACCTTCGGTTACCATTGCTCCATAGAATACCTTTCGTCCCTCCTTTTCGTTTTTTAGGCAGCGCGCCATCATGGGGCTTTGGGTGGAGTGGAAGCCGCTTATTGCTCCACAGGAGATTGTAACAAACAGCATTGGGAATAATGGGAACTTATCGGCATTGGCTTTCATATTGTGCATATTGTTCCATATTTCTGGAATATCGTAAAGGTAGCCCCCAGTAAATATTGCAATGCTAATTCCAACAGCCATTATGATGAGGGCTAGACCAAAAATGGGGTAAAAGCGACCAATTATCTTATCGATAGGAAGCAGCGTTGCCAGAATGTAGTATGTGAGAATAATAAACACCCAAACATTTTTGGTAAGATAGTCAGGGGTTAACGATGCCATAAGGGCTGCTGGGCCTGAAATGAATGCTGCACCCACAAGAATCATTAGTATTAGCGTAAAAACCCGCATGAATTGTTTTACACTAATGCCGAGGTACTTTCCAATGATTTCAGGGATACTAAGCCCGCCCATGCGTATGGAAATCATTCCTGAGAAATAATCATGAACAGCTCCGGCCAGGATATTACCTAGTACTATCCATAAAAATGCTACTGGTCCGTAGGCTGCTCCAAGAATGGCACCTACAATGGGGCCAAGACCAGCAATATTAAGGAATTGAATAAGGAATGCTTTCCACCAGGGCATGGGAATATAGTCAACGCCATCCTGCATGGTGTAGGCGGGGGTTTGGTTTTGGCTGTTTGCCCCAAATACCCGCTCAACAAACCTGCCGTATAGGAAATAACCTAATACTAAGCCAAAAATCGCAAGAATGAATGAGTACATAGATTTTATTTTTTTTAGCCAAATTTATTTATTTCGGTTTTATTTTTTGGGGCAGCAATAAAAAAAAGCAGCCATTCACGGCTGCTTTTTCTCATTTATCATGGTTTAGTTTAAACCCCTATTCTTCAGCAGTGGTTCAATGCTAGGCTCTTTACCACGGAAATCCTTATACAGCTCCATGGCATCCTTTGAACCACCCTTTTCAAGCACGCAAGTGCGGAACTTGCCAGCAATTTCTTTGTTGAAAATATCGCCGCTTTCAACAAATGCTTCAAAAGCATCGCTATCGAGTACCTCAGCCCAAATGTATGAGTAGTAACCGCTTGAGTAACCCATAACATCGCTAAATATATGTGCAAAGTATGTGCTGCGGTAACGGGGCCATATCTCTGGTATCAGCCCGATCTTGTCCATAGAGGCTTTTTCAAAGGCTACTACATCTTCAATCTTTGCCTTATCAGCAGTTAGGGTGTGGTAATCCATGTCGAGGATCGATGCTGCTAAATACTCGGTTGTGGCAAAACCCTGGTTAAAATGTCCGCTAGCTTCAATCTTATTGATTAGCTCATCGGGCATGGGCTCTCCGGTTTGGTAGTGGCGTGCATACTCTTTCAGGTATTGTTTATGGCCAGCCCAATGTTCCATAATCTGGCTAGGTAACTCAACAAAATCGCGGGGCACATTGCGCAGGCCAGGGTACTGCACCTTACTAAAAAGCGCATGTAGTGCATGGCCAAACTCATGGTAGAAGGTTTCAGCTTCGTCATAGCTGAGGAGTGCTGGTGTGTTTCCTGTTGGTTTGCTAAAGTTACATACTATCGATACTACCGGTGAGATAAACTTACCATCGGGCATTATACGTTGGCTGCGGTACTCGGTACACCAAGCTCCAACCGATTTGGTTTCACGGGGGAAGAAGTCGAGGTATAGTATGCCAACATGCTTACCATCGGCTTCCTGAACCTCGTAAACTTCGCATTCAGGGTGATATACTGGTAGGTCGGTACGCTTTACATACTTCAAGCCGTAAAGCTTTTCGGTGAGGTTGAAAATCCCTGAGCGAACGGCATCGAGCGATAGGTATGGGCGGAGCATTTCTTCGTCCAAATCATATTTTGCCTTACGTACTTTTTCGGCATAGTACCACCAGTCAGCAGGGCCAATTTTAAATTTTGCACCTTCGGCTTTGGCTAGTTTCTGCATATCGTCACGTTCAGCTTTAGCTCTTTTAAGTGCTGGTTCCCAGAGCTGGTTCAAGAGGTTATAAACATTTTCAGGTACTTTGGCCATGTTAACATCTAAAACGTAATGGGCATGGGTAGGATAACCCAAAAGTTCAGCTTTTTTCTGGCGTAACTCTACTATTTGCTTTATTATATTCTTGTTATCGTGAGCATTGTTGTTATTACCACGCATGTAATAGCCATAGTACAACTTATCCCTTAACTCTTTGTTCTGTGCATAGGTTAGGAAAGGTATCATGCTGGGTTTGTAAATGGTATAAACCCATTTGCCTTCCATTCCCCTCGATTTGGCTTCCTCTGCCCCCATCGCTTTTACCGATTCGGGTAATCCAGCCAAATCCTCTTCCTTATCAATCACAATAAAGTAATCATTGTTTTCTGCTAAAAGGTTCTCATTGAACTGAAGGGCAAGCATTGAGAGCTTCTGGTTAATATCACGGAGTTCGGCTTGCTTAGCTGAATCAAGGTTTGCACCACCTCGAACAAACGATTTGTAAGTTTTTTCAATCAGCAACTTCTGTTCTGGGGTGTAATTGTTTTGGGCCATGTTCTCGTAAACGACTTTAACCCTTTCAAATAGCTTGGGATTCATGCTGATATCATCCCGATGTTTCGAAAGCATGGGCGATACCTTTTTAAGAACCTCCTGTAGCTCATCGCTGGTGTTGGCAGAGTTGATATTTTCCATGGTTAAAACCACTCGCTCAAGCAGTTCTCCGCTGTAATCAAGCGGTATGATGGTATTTTCAAAGGTAGGAGCTTCAGCGTTAGCTGTTATTGCATCAATTTCGCTCAGCTGCTGCTTAATGCCCTCAGCAATAGCAGGCTCATAGTGTTCTACTTTAATTTTATCGAATGGCGGAACACCAAAGGGGGTTTTGTACTCGCCAAGGAAAGGATTCTCTGGACCTTTCTTTCCTGTACATGCCATCATTGTTCCCATTAAACCAATGGTTAGAATTAGTAAACCTTTTCTTTTCATCGTCTAAAAGTTTAAGTATTGATAGTTAGATTTTTAGGTTTGATTTTAATTTCCCGAAAGTTAGCAATAATGATTATATTTTTATCATCCTGTGTAATGTTTCGATTTAATATCACCCTTAAAGTTTACTTTGTCTCCAATTTTTAATTTATGGGTTGATGATTGTTGATACTATTTTTATGAATTGGTTTAGAATATTATTTTACTTTTGCACTCTGTGAATAGATGTTTAACAGGTAAAAATGATGTATTATGGGAGCATTTCATGCCTACGACATTAGAGGCATATACAACAAGGATTTCAATAAAGACGATGCCTATAAGGTTGGATTCTTTTTGGTTGACCTGCTAAAAACGAACCGTGTACTGGTTGGTCGCGATGCACGCGAATCGTCCGATGAAATATTCGAGTACCTCACCCGAGGTATCACCGATGCCGGAGCCGACGTATACGATCTTGGCTTGGCAACAACACCTATGGTTTACTATGCCACTGCAAAGGGTAATTTTAATGCATCGGTGCAGATTACTGCCTCGCACAATCCCCGAGAGTATAATGGAATGAAGGTTTCCCGCGAGAATGCTGAACCTGTTGGTTACGATACCGGCCTTAAGGTAATTGAGGAGAAGATTAAAAACGGTGAGCCTATTGTACCTGCTTCAAGCAAAGGGAAGGTTATTGAGCATAACATTAAAGCAGAGTATATCCAATTCCTAAACGGATTTAAACGCGATTATTCCAACCTCAAAATCGGGATCGATTGCTCCAATGGAATGGCTGCACTTATCATTAAGGATATTCTTGGGGCAAGCCCAATTTACCTGTACGATGAGCTCGATGGCACTTTCCCTAATCACGAGGCCAACCCCCTAATCCCTGAGAATGTGGTTGACCTGCAGAATTTGGTTAGGGCTAATGGTTGCGATGTGGGTATCATTTTCGACGGCGATGCCGACCGCGTTATGTTTGTTGACGAGAATGGTCGTTTTATTTCGCCCGACCTCATGATAGGCGTATTAGGTCACTACTTTCTGGAGGAGAAAGGACTAAAGGGTAATGTTTTACAGGATATACGCACCTCCAAGGCTGTGGGCGAGTATTTATCACCAATGGGGGCAACAATGCATACCTGGAGGGTAGGACGTGCGTTTGCCGCTAATAAGCTACGCGAGATTGATGGAATTTATGGTGGCGAGCTTGCAGGTCACTACTATTTCCGAGATTTCTTCTATTCCGATTCCGGCATGCTGGCTTGCATACTCATACTAAACGTTGTGAGCAAGATGAAAGCTATGGGGATATCGCTATCGCAGCTCATATCACGAATCGAGACCTATGCAAATTCCGGCGAAATCAATTTTAAGCTTGAACGCAAGCGCGAAGCCATGGATGCCGTTCGCGAGCATTTTACCTCCGTGGAGCAACCTACTGCTTCGTTCGATTTTGATGGTTACCGTGTGGAGTTCCCCGATTGGTGGTTTAACATTCGCCCTTCAAACACTGAACCCTATCTACGGTTTATAGCTGAAGCTAAAACCCACAAAATGCTTGAGGAAAAGGTTGCTAAGGTGCGCGAAATTATTGCCAAATTCAGCTAATACATATATATGAATATGAATCGGCTGGAAATAACAGGTAAACATGGAACTTACCTGGTAAATCTGGCCGATTCTGCATCTGTTTTAAAGCCAAGCGGTGAAATTTGCTCTACCTATATTGGTTCCGAAAAACAATCGGGTAGGAGAGTTGTTGTAAAACGGTATCACCCTTGGGTTAACTCCGCTTCCGCTTACTTTTGGCGCATCGAGCGCGAGGCTCAAGCAACCTCTGCATGCTCGGGCTTATCCTCCGAGTTGATACAATTGGAGGGCATTTACTACTTGGTTACCGATTACATTGAAGGTGTTAGTTTTAAGGAACTTACCCGCTGGCGATACCATCGTAAGCTAAATTACTACAATCTCATTTATCTTGCTTCCAAAGCATTAGGTGCATTGCAAAAGATCCATGATGCCGGTTTTATTCATTGCGACATTAAACCATCGAATATCATTGTAACTGATCCCAAAAATATTGCAAACTCCGATGTTAGAATAATCGATTATGGTTTAGCACGCAAACCTGCTGAGCCATTACATAGCAATGAAAAAGCTCTCGCTTTTGGTTTAATATATTCCGCTCCTGAGCAGGTGCTCAATTTTTGGGATTTAATCGACGTTCAAACCGATATTTACTCAATGGGAGTTACGCTTTGGACACTATTTTCGCGTAGCGAGCCATGGGTGGTGAGTAACCCTCTAAAAACTATTCATGTTCAGTTAACCCAATCCTTACCAGGGAACCGAAGGGTTGCTGATGATTTAATGAGCATATTGTTAAAATCAACATCAAAGGCTCAATTACTCAAGCCGCCGCACTATTACACCCGCACCCAGTTAAGAACCTTTTTGCAACAAGCCAAAAGTAGTAGGTATGCTAGTGCTGAAGAGATGTTAAAGCATATTGAACAACTGGGAAAGAGGTAGCCAAAATGTTAAAAAAGTTTTGCTGCTGTATTGTAATTTAAAAAAATCAGTATCTTTGCACCGCAAAACAATGGCGGGGTGTGGCGCAGTTGGCTAGCGCACTTGCATGGGGTGCAAGTGGTCGTCCGTTCGAGTCGGATCACCCCGACCAAGGAGAAGAAGGAGGCAGTCAAGCCTCCTTTTTTCATTTCCTGCAGTTGGCTAGCGCATCCCGACTTGGGTCGGGATGGTCGTGGAGTTCGAGTCGGATCACCCCGACCAAGGAGAAGAAGGAGGCAGTCAAGCCTCCTTTTTTCATTTCCTGCAGTTGGCTAGCGCATCCCGACTTGGGTCGGGATGGTCGTCCGTTCGAGTCGGATCACCCCGACCAAGAAAAATAAGGAGGCAATCAAGCCTCCTTTTTCTTTTGTGATTTTATCTTCCTCATCCATTTCAGCCAAATTCAAGCATTGCAGTTCCCTAATGCGTTATATTTTGCCTTTCTCTTCAACCAACAACCATCAACTAACAACCATCAACTAATCAATCAGTTGGCTAGCGCATCCCGACTTGGGTCGGGATGGTCGTCCGTTCGAGTCGGATCACCCCGACCAAGGAGAAGAAGGAGGCAGTCAAGCCTCCTTTTTCTTTTATGAGTTTTTCTCCCTCATTCATTTCAGCCAAATCAAGCATTGCAGCTCCCTTAAGCGTTGTCTTTTCCCTCTCTCTTCAACCAACAACCATCAACTAACAACCATCAACTAATCATTCAGTTGGCTAGCGCATCCCGACTTGGGTCGGGATGGTCGTGGAGTTCGAGTCGGATCACCCCGACCAAGGAGAATAAGGAGGCAATCAAGCCTCCTTATTCTTTTGTGAGTTTTTCCCTCATCCATTTCAGCCAAATTCAAACATTGCAGTTCCCTAAAGCGTTGTATTTTGCCTCTCTCTTCAACCAACAACCATCAACCAACAACCATCAACTAATCATTCAGTTGGCTAGCGCATCCCGACTTTGTGTCGGGATGGTCGTGGAGTTCGAGTCGGATCACCCCGACCAAGAAGAAAAAGGAGGCAGTCATGCCTCCTTTTTCTTTTGTGAATATGCTTCCATCTTTCTTTTTAATGTATGCATGGCATTTCCTAAAGGCTTTGTTTTTGCATCTATCTTCAACCAGCAACTATCAACTAATCAATCAGTTGACTAGCGCATCCCGACTTGGGTCGGGATGGTCGTCCGTTCGAGTCGGATCACCCCGACAGGTGAAAAAGAGGAGGCAAAACAGCCTCCTTCTTTTTTTTCCATGCTGTTTTTTACACATCGTTTAGGGAGAACCGTGATGTATGCTTGCCAAATATCTTCCCTCGCTATTTTCATGACGGGTCAATTTCCACCATCAACTATCAACTATCAACGAACAACGAAATTGTTCGAGTCGGATCACCCCGACCAAGAAGAATAAGGAGGCAGTCATGCCTCCTTATTCTTTTCCATGCATTTTTTTTACACATCGTTTAGGGTGAACTATGATGGATGTTTCCCAAATATTTTCCCTCGCTATTTTAATGACGGGTCAAATTTCAACCATCAACTATCAACTATCAACGAACAACGAAATTGTTCGAGTCGGATCACCCCGACCAAGAAGAATAAGGAGGCAGTCAAGCCTCCTTTTTCTTTTCCATGCAGTTTTTTACACATCGTTTAGGTAGAACCGTAATGTATGCTTGCCAAATTTCTTCCCTCGCTATTTTCATGACGGGTCAACCATCAACTATCAACGAACAACCAACAACTAATACTTTTGGATTTGGATATTTCTGAAAAAAAAATACATTTGTATAATCAGACAGGCGTATTGTTCAACTAGAGTTATGTCGATTTTGAAACCAAAATCGTTTTGGTCAATTTTATTAGTGAGATTGATGAAAGCATAAACAAAAAATATTGAATTTATCATTTGTTAAAATTAATTGCTTGTAAAACAAAAATTTAGAAATATGAAGAAAGTGTTAATTTCTGTAATCCTATGTGCTTTCGCATTTTCTAGCGTAAAGGCTCAAAACATCACTGGAATGTATGCTAACCTAGGGAATGGTTACATGTTTAACTCCAACCAGCCCGATTTTCATAAAAACTCCATTGGTAAATCCTTTAGCTTTGGCCTTTTTAATAGGTTTTCCATAAAAGGTGCTCAAAGTAGGCTTAACTACGATTTCTCACTCTGCAATTTTCACTACCAAAACGATACCGTAAGTGCAGTTGCCCTTCAAAACTTGCTTGGGGTTGATTTTTTGATTAATCCCTTTAGTAAGGGTAGCAATGATCAGGTAAACCTATTTATTGGCGTAGGAATTTATGGCCTTTTTCAGACTCGTTCCTTTGAGCCGGAATCGGGTATTGAGACTATAAACGATGGTTACGCAGGATATGCGGGTCTGGGTTTTAAGGTTAACTATGTTATCCCAATTCAAGACACGGAAAAGTCTGAATCGGCCTTTACCCTTGGTTTTGCCTTTCGGCCTAAGACCCTTTTGCTAAGTAAGGATGAAATACCCACATTTACAACGGCATCGTTTACCTTAGGTTTTGAGTTTGGCAGAAAACGATAGAATGGATTAACAAGGGGTATCACTGGTTTTCGCCTCTGGTATTTGTATCTAAGTATAATTATAGCTGATAGGCAGAGGCTTGTCAGCTTTTTTGTTATGCATACTTCAATATCGTTTAGTTAAGGTTATTTGTCATCCAGAGCGTAGCGAAGGATCTCTCATCGACCCCATGAGATGTATCACTTGCGCTCAACATGACAACCTTCTCATGAAACGAGCAATAGCAAGTATCACAGAGTTACACAATGTAACACGGTGTTACACAGAGCGTGTGACGTAATATTCACGAACAACGAGCAACGAATAACGAACAACGCTTCCTGCCCCGTAGGGGTGAAACATTTGCAACTCCATTGTCACCCCAAGCAAAGTCGAGGGATCTCGATTTAAGATTAAGAACTCACTAGCTAGCACACGTCTTCAGACGCACAAATAAATCGCCCTGAAAGGGCAAATAACATTAGCCCTGGGTTTTAACCCAGGGTAATGAGGTATTCAAATTATTTTGCGATGCACGCAATGCATTTTCCATAGAACAATCCTGAAACGTTGCATCGCAAAAGAAAAATCATTACAAAGAATTATTTACATGTTCTTTCTTGTCTTGATACAAGAAAGAACCAAAGAAGATCAAGGCTGAAAAGCCCGACCCGATGGGTACCCCGTGGGTGGAACTGCCACGCGATACAATTCACCACGCCGTAGGCGTGGCTCATTTGGTATCGCTTACTAAGCCCACCGCCACGTTCCACCCACGACCCATTGCCGGGTCAGGCTTTTATGCCTCTGCCTGCATCTTCCGCTCCATTCCCTCTCAGGGAAAAGTGCTGGGGTGAGGTTGTATCCCACGAGCAACGAACAACGAGGAACTTACACGAATGACTTCATTTGTCATCCTGAGCATAGCGTAGGATCTCAAATCGACCCCATGAGATGTTTCGCTTGCGCTCAACATGACAATAGCTTCACGAACAACGAACAACGCTTCCCGCCCCGTAGGGGCGTAATATTTGTAAAACATTAGTATTCTTAAATCTGGAGCGATGCACACCATACATTTTCCAAAGAGCAAAGGGAAAGCGTTGCATCGCAAAAGAAAAGCATAGCAAAGAGCAGTCTCCAAAAACACAACAAGGGTTAAAGGGAAATAGATGCTTCGGCTAGCTCAGCATGACAATGGAGCAGAAGGGAAGGTAGGGTTTTTGTCACCCCAAGCAAAGTCGAAGGATCTCATCAAAGGACTGAAGAGAAAGGAGCAAAGAGATGCTTCGGCAAAGTCTATCCCTATAAATCAGGACTCAGCACGACAGCGTGATGTTTCGCTTGTACTCAACATAACAAATAACCTTAACTAAAAGACATTGATACATATTTTTAAAATCCTTTATACTCTAAAGCTCATAGCCTAAAAAATAATAACTATCTTTATTCATCAAAAAATATTGTTTAAAATCAATTTAAATAATTGTTTAGGCATTGCAAATTATTAGTATTTTTGCATCAAATTGAAATATCTAAATTAATAAATATATATATAGCTATGGCGATATTTAAATCACTAAACACCGATGATGCTAAGGAATCAGCAGGCAAGGAACTGCCTGTTGAGAATGTGCGGGTTCTAATTCTTGGTTCAGGGCCTGCAGGCTATACTGCTGCAATATATGCAGCAAGAGCCAACCTCAAGCCTGTTCTATACGAGGGTATCCAGCCCGGCGGACAGCTAACTACCACAACTGAAATTGAGAATTTCCCCGGTTACCCCGAGGGTATTACAGGTACCGAAATGATGGAAGACCTCAAAAAGCAGGCAATGCGTTTTGGTACCGATGTGAGGTTTGGTATAGCAACTTCCACCGATCTGTCCAAGCAACCCTACAGGGTTGTTATAGATGATGAGAAGGTAATTGAAACCGATGCTCTAATCATTGCAACAGGAGCAACAGCAAAGTACCTTGGTCTTGAATCGGAAGAAAAGTTCAAGGGTATGGGGGTTTCGGCTTGTGCCACATGCGATGGTTTCTTTTACCGTGGGAAGGACGTTGCTGTAGTTGGGGGTGGCGATACGGCCTGTGAAGAGGCTACCTACCTGGCTGGACTGTGTAACAAGGTTTACATGATTGTCCGTAAACCCTTCCTAAGAGCATCAAAGGCAATGCAGGATAGGGTATTCAACACACCCAACATCACCGTTATGTTTGAGCACGTAACAAAAGAGATTGTGGGTGACCAAAGTGGGGTAAACGGAGTAATACTTACCAACACAAAAACCGGCGAGGATGTAAAAATTGATATTTCCGGATTTTTCTTAGCCATTGGCCATCACCCTAACTCCGATATCTTCAAACCTTGGATCGAGACCGATGAAGTTGGTTATATAAAAACTGTTCCTGGAACATCTAAAACCAATCTGCCAGGCGTTTTTGCCTGCGGTGATGTTCAGGATCCGCATTACCGTCAAGCTATTACTGCTGCCGGTTCGGGTTGCATGGCTGCCATTGATGCTGAACGGTATCTTGGGGAGCGAAACTTTTAATGCCTCTCTGATTTCAATAAAAACAAAAACCCCGTTAAAACGGGGTTTTGTTTTGAATATCTGTTTACTACTATATCTGAGCAATCTTTTCCTTATCGTACTTTCCTGCCAGCAGTTTTCCCCTTACGGCTGCAAAGGCGTTTATTGTTTCCTTAACATCGTCCAGGGTATGTACGGCCGTAGGTATAAGTCGGAGCAGGATTTGTCCTTTTGGAATCACAGGGTAAACCACCATGGAGCAGAAAATGCCATAGTTCTCACGCAAATCGTAAACCATGTTTGCTGCTTCGGGTATTCCACCTTTCATGTAAACGGGGGTTACTGGCGATTCAGTTTTGCCTATATCAAATCCCATTTCCTTTAATCCCGTTTGAAGCGCATTGACAACCTTCCAAAGGTTTTCCTTGAGCTCTGGTTGGGTTTGTAGCAGTTCCAAACGCTTAAGTGCACCAAATACCATAGGCATGGGTAACGACTTAGCAAAGATTTGCGAACGCATGTTGTAGGCTAGGTAGCGTATTACTTTTTCATTCGATGCTACAAAACCACCAATGCCTGCCATGCTTTTGGCAAAAGTTGCAAAGTAAAGGTCAATATCGTCCTGCACGCCAAAGTGTTCTGGGGTACCGGCACCTGTTTTACCCATGGTTCCAAAACCATGTGCATCGTCAACCAGAATGCGGAAGTTAAACTCCTTCTTCATGTCAACAATAGCCTTAAGATTACCAAGGTCACCGGCCATTCCAAATACGCCTTCGGTAATCAGGAGAATTCCGCCACCGGTTTTCTCAGCGGTTTTGGTTGCATGCTGCAACATTTTGCGGCAGCTATCCATGTCGTTATGTTGGAATACAAACCGTTTACCTGGGAAAAGGCGAAGCCCATCAATAATACAAGCATGCGACTCGGAATCGTATACAACCACATCGTTACGGTTAAGCATGGTATCAATAATGGAAACCATACCCTGGTAGCCGTAGTTTAGCAGGTAAGCTGATTCCTTGCCTACGAACTTTGCAAGTTTTTGCTCAAGTTCCTCGTGCTTGTTGGTTTGACCGCTCATCATGCGGGCTCCCATCGGGTACGCCATGCCATACTTTGCGGCAGCTTCAGCATCGGCTTTGCGAACTTCAGGGTGGTTGGCTAAACCCAAGTAGTTGTTCAAGCTCCATGTTAAAACCTCTTTCCCACGGAAAATCATACGGGGTTTAATTTCGCCCTCAAGTTTTGGGAATGAAAAATAGCCATGGCTATACTGCTGCCATTGGCCTATTGGGCCCATGTTGTTAATCTTATCAAAAATATCCACGGTTATAAAAAATTTTGGTTAGTAATTCGTTACCTCAAATTCTCAGCAAATCTATACTAAATTTGCTCTCAATGCGTTTGTTGGTTATAAAATTTATTCACATCATTTGCTATTTATCTGTAATACTGTGCATTAACAAATTTTATGATCGAATGGCATCAATTTTTTGGTCATGTAACTCCAAAAACATTAATTTTCACAAAGATTTTGAATAAATTTGCCTGCTTAAAACAAAGCATTAAATAATAATTGGTTTGATTATGAAAATTCAGGGCCTTTTTAAGTTTGAAAGAATTGTATTGCTTTCCTTTATTATTGTTCTTTTATCGTCGTGTAGTGGATTTGAGAAGGTTCTTAAGAGCAAGGACTATGAGTATAAATACAAGATGGCCTTGGAGTACTACAAAAAGAAAGATCATTACCGTTATGTAACCCTACTTGAGCAGCTTCAAAACGTGTATAAGGGTACATTCCGGGCCGACACTATTGATTTTTATTTGGCTCAAGGTTACTTTCACCAGGGCGACTACCTGCTTGCAGGTCATCAGTTCGATATGTTCCGTAAAAACTATCAGCGCAGCGTTTTTACCGAGGAGGCTGAATTCATGTATGCTTACTGTTACTACATGTCGTCGCCAAGGCCTGAGCTGGATCAGACCAATACCCTTGCGGCCATTGAGGCTTTTACTGAATTTATAAATCGATACCCCAATACCTCCCGTAAGGCCGAGGTGAATAAGATAATGGTTGAATTGCGCGATAAACTGGTTGAAAAATCGTACCTTAGCGCAATGCTTTACTACAAGATTGGCGATTACAAGGCAGCTATTGTAGCAATTCGAAATAGTATAAGGGACTACCCTGAAAGTAAGCACCGCGAGGAGTTAATGTTTCATCTACTTAAAGCATCGTACCTTTTAGCCGATAATAGTATTGAGAGCAAGCGTAGGGAACGTTTTCAGAATGCGCTTGATGAGTACTACTCCTTTATCAGTGAATACCCAAGTTCAAAGTACTCGAGCGAGGCAAAAAAAATGTACGATGCTACCATGAAAGTTTTGCAAAATTTAAACTAAGTATAAATATCGCTATGGACATCAAGAAAATCAATGCACCAGTTAACACAGTAACCCGCGATTTGGATAAGTTGGATAGGGAAACAGGCAATATCTACCAATCGGTTCGGATAATTGCCAAACGTGCCAATAAGATTAGCATTGATATGAAGCAGGAGCTTAACCGTAAGCTCGAGGAATTTGCTTACTATACCGATAACCTTGAAGAGGTTTTTGAAAACCGTGAGCAAATTGAGATTTCAAAGTTCTATGAGCGTCTTCCCAAACCTACACTCATAGCAGCACAAGAGTTTCTGGATGGAAAGCTGCACTATGAGTTTAAGGAAGAACAAACTTCCGAGAGTGAGGCTTAAAGGAAAACATATTCTAATCGGTGTTACCGGAAGCATTGCAGCCTACAAGGCTGCAACGCTTATTCGTTTGCTTGTAAAGGAGGGTGCAGAGGTTAAAGTGTTAATGACACCCCTGGCCAAGGAGTTTATTACTCCCCTTACGTTGGCAACTTTCTCAAAAAATCCTATCCTGGTTGATTTTTTCAATCCTGAAAATGGCGATTGGAATAGTCATGTGGATTTAGGCCTTTGGTCCGATTTATATATCATTGCGCCGGCTTCGGCCAATACCATTGCTAAAATGGCTACCGGAGTAGCCGATAATCTGTTGCTTACAACTTATCTTTCGGCCCGTTGCCCGGTTATGGTAGCTCCCGCAATGGATTTAGATATGTATAGGCACCCAGCAACTCAACAGAATATCTCAACGCTTCAGTCTCGAGGGAATATTATTATAGAAGCGGCAACAGGAGAGCTTGCTAGCGGCCTGAGTGGGAAAGGCAGAATGGAAGAACCCGAGAATATTCTTGAGCAGGTTGTAAGTTTTTTTTTAACCAGTCAGCGCCTTAGTGGTGTTCGGGTATTAGTTACATCAGGGCCAACCTACGAGCATATTGATCCCGTTCGGTTTATTGGTAACCACTCCAGTGGCAAGATGGGTAATGCCATTGCCCTTGAGCTGGCTCGCCAGGGTGCTATTGTTGATTTTGTAAGCGGACCTGTCTCGCAATACCCTAACCACCCCAATATCAACATACACAGGGTAACTAGTGCTGCAGAAATGTATAAGGCAGCTACCACCCTTTTTGGCGAGGCTAAGGTTGCCATCCTTGCTGCTGCCGTAGCTGATTTCACAGTTGAAAATGTTGCCAATCAAAAAATTAAGCGCGAGGCCGATGACCTTGTTCTTAGGCTTAAACCCACACACGATATTGCTGCCCACCTTGGTAAAGCAAAGAAGAGCAATCAACTCCTAGTTGGTTTTGCACTGGAAACTGCTAACGAGATTGAGAATGCAAAGGCAAAGCTGCAACGGAAAAATCTAGACATGATTGTTTTAAACTCCATGAACGACCCTGGTGCAGGTTTTGGAACCGATACCAATAAGGTAACCTTTATCATGCGCAGTGGTCAGGTAGTTCCCTTTGAAACAAAGCCCAAGGATATGGTTGCAATCGATATTGTTAATGCTGTATACGAAATGTTGAATAAAGGCTGATTTGCATGAAAAGGTTTATTGGCTTACTTTTAGTGTTAGTACCATTTGTGGCAAACTCGCAGGAACTGCGATGCAATGTCTCCGTAAACTCTCAAAGGATTCAGGGTACCAACAGGCTGCTATTCCAGAACATGCAAACTGCCATTTACGAGTTCATGAACAACACTCCGTGGACCAACCATGTTTACGGATTTGATGAGCGTATCGAGTGTAGCATCATGCTCAACATAACCGAGCAGATAGGCTCCGATGAGTTTAAGGGAACCATTCAGATACAATCACGTCGACCGGTATTTAATACATCGTACAACACTACGATGCTCAATTTTCAGGATAATAACCTTCACTTTCGGTATCGCGAGTACGAGAAGCTAGAGTTTTCAGAATCATCGCACCTCAGCAACTTAACTTCCATCCTTGCGTTTTACGCATATATCATTATAGGGCTGGACTACGATTCATTTTCAAAACTAGGAGGAACAGAGTACTTTCAGAAAGCCGAACGCATTGTAAATAATGCTCAAAATGCTGTTGAACGAGGCTGGAAGGCCTATGAGGGAAACAGAAAGAATAGGTACTGGATGATTGAGAATCTCCTAAACCCAAAGTATCAACCCTTGCGCGAGGCCCTTTATCGCTACCACCGATTGGGATTAGATGTGATGAGCGAAAAGGCAGCTGAGGGAAGAGTTGAGATTGCCGAATCGCTTGCTTTGCTTCAGCGAGTTTACCGCGAGAAACCCGATCCCTATCTTTTCGCCCTGCAGCTGTTTTTTGATGCTAAAAACGAGGAACTTGTCAATATTTTTTCAGAATCGTACCCAACCGAAAAAGCTCGAGTGGTAAATATCCTTACAGAAATTGACAACCCAAACGCTGCAAAGTATAAGCGTATAATAGAACAGAATACACAGTAACACCGCTAATAGCATGATTCGTAAACTCTACATACAGAACTATGCTATAATTGATGAGCTTGAAATAGAGTTCAAGCAAGGGTTAAATATTATTACCGGTGAAACCGGTGCCGGTAAATCGATATTGTTAGGTGCACTTTCTTTGATTCAGGGCCAACGAGCCGATACATCGGTACTCAAACATAACGATAGGTCGTGCATTGTTGAGGTTGAGTTTGACATTTCAGAGTATAGCCTAAATGAATTTTTTGAGGCAAACGATATTGATTATGATGATATTACCACCATTCGTCGCCAGATAAGTGAGAATGGGAAATCTCGTGCATTTATCAACGAGATTCCGGTTAATCTTAACCAGCTCAAGGAGCTTACCGAAAAGCTCATCGATATCCACTCCC
The DNA here is from genome assembly GCF_041102575.1 of Tenuifilum sp. 4138str. Lineage (NCBI taxonomy): Bacteria > Pseudomonadati > Bacteroidota > Bacteroidia > Bacteroidales > Tenuifilaceae > Tenuifilum > Tenuifilum osseticum. Next base: position 67,704 of record NZ_JBGCUE010000005.1, read on the forward strand.
AGCATCAGAACCTTTTACTGGGTAACACCCGTTTTCAGCTCGATGTGCTTGATGCCTTTGCTGTATCAAGGGATTTACTTACCGATTACCGTCAGCTGTACGATGAGTTTCGAAAGCTTAAAACTGAGTTCGATAGGTTAGAGGCTAACGCTGAAAATGCAAAGCGCGATTTCGATTACCTATCCCATCAGCTCAATGAGCTAAATGCAGCTAACCTGCGTAGCGGCGAACTCGATGAGCTGGAAGCACTTCAAAAACAGCTTACGCATGCATCGGAAATTAAAACAGCCCTCGAGTTCTCCTATGGAACCCTTAATGCCGACGAACTTGCAGTGTTGTCAAAAGTAAAGGAGATTGAGTCCAACCTGCGGCGCATTGAATCAGTATTCTCCCAGGCTAGTAACCTAATTTCTCGGATTGAGAGTTGCCGTATAGAGCTTAAGGATATTGCTGATGAAATTGACTTGCTCAACTCAAAAGTTGAAGTTGACGATGAACAGTTACATACCGTAACCCAACGTATCGATCTTATTTACTCTTTACTTAACAAGCACCGCTTGGCTAACTTTGATGAGCTAGTTGAATTCCGAAATCAGCTTGAAAGTAGAGTAAATGAAATTGCACAAATTGACTTCAACCTGGATGAAAAGAGAAAAGCACTCCGGATCTTAGAGCAAAAGCTTCAGGAAAAGTCAAAGAACCTTAGTCAGATTAGAACAAGCTCAGCGCCTAAGGTTGAGCAGTTCGTAACAGAGTTGCTTCAGCAGTTGGGAATCAAACACGCTGTTTTTAGGATTCGTATCGAAAAACTGGAAGAGTTCCAACCCTGGGGTACCGATAGGGTCACCTTTTACTTTTCAGCCAATAAGCAAATCGAGCCCCAGGAACTATCGAGGGTTGCATCGGGTGGCGAGCTTTCCAGGTTAATGCTTAGCCTAAAATCGTTACTGGTAAAATCAACTGGTTTGCCCACTATAATTTTTGATGAGATTGATACAGGCGTTTCTGGCGAGATAGCTGATAGGATGGGAACCATCATCTACGAGTTGGCTAAAGGTATGCAGGTAATCAATATCACCCACTTACCGCAAATTGCTGCAAAGGGCAGCAACCACTTCTTGGTTTACAAGTCGGTAACCAACAGCCAAAGCTCTACAGGTATAAAGCTTCTTACTCCTGATGAAAGGGTAGTGGAAATAGCCAAAATGCTAAGTGGGGAGAAGGTTACCGATGCTGCACTCATGAATGCAAAGGAACTGCTTAAATCAAACGTTAGTTTAAGTTAATTGAACCAATTTCCGGTTTCTTTGTTTATCTTTGTTAGTTCAATTAAACGATGTATTTATGGCTTACAATTTACTGAAAGGTAAAAAGGGACTTATTTTTGGTGCCCTAAACGAGAAATCCATTGCGTGGAAAGTGGCAGAACGCGCATTTGAGGAGGGTGCTGAGGTTGTTTTAACCAATACCCCAGTGGCACTTCGCTTTGGCAATTTATATGAGCTTGCTGAGCGAATGAACACGGTTGTTATTCCCGCCGATGCCACAAACATTCAAGACCTGGAGAACCTTATTGACCAAACCATGGAGCGTTTTGGTGGTAAAATTGATTTTGTGCTCCATTCCATCGGGATGTCGCCTAACGTTCGAAAGGGCAGAACTTATGACGATTTGGATTACGATTTTTTCCTTAAGACACTCGATATTTCAGCCATTTCATTCCATAAAATTTTGCAAACCTGCTGGAAAAAGGATGCTATTACCCATGGCGGTTCGGTAGTAGCCCTTTCCTATATCGCAGCTCAACGTACCCTTTACGGTTACAACGATATGGCCGATGCAAAAGCCCTGCTTGAGTCTATTGCACGGAGCTTTGGGTATATCTATGGTCGGGAACGAGGTGTTCGTATCAACACGGTATCGCAGTCTCCAACTGAAACCACTGCAGGTGGTGGAGTAATGGGTTTTGATGCCCTGCTCGATTTCTCTGATCGTATGTCGCCCTTGGGTAATGCCAGTGCGCTCGATTGTGCCGATTTTTGTATAACCCTATTCAGCGATTTAACCCGCAAAATCACCATGCAAAACATTTATAACGATGGAGGATTCTCTAGCATGGGTATGAGCAACAGGGCCATGGCTGTTTACAACCGAAACCTTGAGGAGTGCAAGGACTGTAAGTAATGTATTTGGATAAATAATTGAAAAGCCCGCCAATTGGCGGGCTTTTTGTTAACCAAGATACGATTTTAGTAATTTACTACGCGAAGTGTGGCGCAAACGGCGGATAGCTTTTTCTTTTATCTGACGTACACGTTCACGGGTTAAGCCAAATTTTTCGCCAATTTCTTCAAGGGTCATCTCCTGGCAGCCTATCCCGAAGAAAAGTTTAATGATGTCCCTTTCTCGCTCTGTGAGTGTGGCAAGAGCGCGGTCTATTTCGCGGCTTAACGATTCATTTATTAAACCACGGTCGGCGCTTGGCGAATCGTTGTTGACAAGAACGTCCAAAAGGCTATTGTCCTCACCATCAACAAAGGGAGCGTCAACTGATACGTGGCGGCCACTTACGCGGAGCGTATCATTTACCTTTTCCTTGGGTAGCTCAAGTAAATCAGCTAACTCTTCGGGCGAAGGTGTACGCTCAAACTCCTGCTCAAACTTTGAGAATGCTTTGTTAATTTTGTTTAGCGATCCCACCTGGTTAAGCGGTAGGCGAACAATGCGCGATTGTTCCGCTAATGCTTGCAGTATGGATTGACGAATCCACCAAACAGCATAGGAAATGAATTTGAAACCACGGGTTTCATCAAATTTTTCAGCAGCTTTAATAAGCCCTAGGTTACCCTCGTTAATTAGGTCGGGTAGGCTAAGTCCCTGGTTTTGGTACTGCTTGGCTACCGAAACCACAAAACGCAAATTGGCACGTGTCAATTTCTCCAGCGCTGCCTGATCGCCTTTGCGAATACGCTGGGCAAGCTCAACTTCCTCTTCTACAGTGATAAGGTCTTCCTTACCAATCTCTTGTAAATACTTATCGAGCGATGCGCTCTCCCTGTTAGTGATTGATTTTGTGATCTTTAATTGTCTCATCCGACCCGTATATTTAGTGCAAAATTACTACAAACACTAGTTAATATCAAGAAAAAAAATATGTTAAACAAAATAAACAAGCAACGTTCTAACGTGTTAAGTTAAAACGTTGCTATTTTTAAAAAGTTTCATTTAATATGTCAAAATCTCATAATTTTTAGTTTACGCCAATTGCATAGTAGGCAACCACACCATTGGGGTAAACCCCCTCAATTAAAACTCCACCCGATGAAATGCTTAGTACACGCTTTAAGTCATCGATATTGCGAATTGGTGTCCGGTTCATACGGGTAATAATGTATCCTTTCTTAATTCCACCTTCCTTAAGCTTACCATCCTGGAGTTCAACTATTTGTAAACCGTAATTAATTCCAAGCTCTTGCTTTTGCTTATCGGTGATTTCTTTAAACTCTGCACCTAAGCTACTTAACGTATCATCGGTTTTTACTACACCCAAACCACCTTTAAGGTTGCGGAGTGTTACATTGAATCGTTTCTTTGAATTATCACGGTTTACCACAATGTCAACTTGCTGGTTAGGACGGTAACGGCTGATTTGTTCCTGTAGCTGAGCAGTGCTGTTAACATCAACGCCATTAACCGAGAGGATTACATCGCCGGGTTTAATACCAGCAGCATCAGCAGCGCCACCCTTTTCAACATCAAATATGTAAACTCCTTTAATTTCCTTTATCCCTTTTTCCTTGGCTAGCTCTGCGGTAAGTTCTTGGATTCTAACACCCAGAATGGCCCGTTGTACCTCACCAAATTCAATGATATCGGTCACAACCTTTTTAACAATGTTTGAGGGTATTGCAAATGCATAACCAGTAAATGAACCCGTTCTTGAAGCAATGGCTGTATTAATACCAATTAGTTCACCCCTAAGGTTTATTAAAGCACCGCCGCTGTTTCCTGGGTTAACTGCAGCATCGATTTGAATAAACGATTCTATGGCGAATTCGCGTCCACTAAGTATGTTGATATTTCGTGCTTTGGCACTTACAATTCCAGCGGTAACCGTTGATGTTAGGTTAAAGGGATTTCCAATGGCTAATACCCATTCGCCAATTTTAATGTTATCGGAGTTGCCAAAGGATAGGAAGGGCAGATCGGTAGCATCTATCTTTAGAAGCGCAATATCGGTACTTGGATCAGTACCCACTAGTTTTGCAGTAAACTTGCGCTTGTCGTTCAGCACTACAGTAATTTCATCGGCATTTTCAATCACATGGTTATTGGTAACAATGAAACCATCGTGGGTTAAAATAACTCCAGATCCAGAGCTCTGAACCTTTTGGCGCGGCATATAGTCGCGTGGCCCAAAAAAGAAGTCAAATAAGGGGTTCCCGAACGAGTAGTCAACAGATTGGGTGAACTCTGTTGTTACGTGTACTACTGCATCAACCGATCGCTCTGCAGCCCAGGTAAAGTCAGTAGATGAGGAATCGGGTGCAAACGCTCTAACTACCTGAGCGGGAGTTTTTTGGGTAACAACTCCCTCATTATTATTCGAACTCAATACATGGTTGCTTAAAATGATGGCCAGCATGCCACCAAGAGTGGCATAAATTACTGGTAGTATAAATTTCTGTGCTTTCATAGTCTAACTTGTTTTATGGTTTCTGCTAATTTAGGTAACAAAAAAAATACCTTGTGCAGCTGATTAACAAATGTTAACCAGAGGTATGTCAATTTTTCATGTTTTTAAAATAAAGCCACGACAAAATTAAATGTGAGCTAAATCACATTCTGAATTTTTGGCATCATGCGAAATACTTAGTACGGGTAAAAGTTAAAGGGTATATGAATTATTTCCGAGAAGGTTTCACCAACCTCAAGCATATCCTCATCAATACTTTTGTAATACCAGTTTACCTGTACGGCTTTATTTTCTTTTTTAATATTTTGTAGTAATGAGAGAATTTCAATAATCTTTTTTGAGGCAGCAGTGTTAAAGTAGTCGAGCTTGAAAACCAGATTAGTTTCTTGATTTGGCTCCTTTAAATACTCATGAAACCATTCAATTATAGGCTCAAAGAACTCCTTGGGGTTCTCGGGCATAATTTTTCCATAGAACTCAAAACGGCCCCTTTCCTTATCCAGTGTGACCTCTGGGGTATCGCTGGTTTCCAACAACTTTAATGGCTTCATCTTTTTCAACTTTTAGTAAAGTAACACAAAGCAAGGAATGTTAACAAAATTAAGAAAAAATGAAATTAATGCAATTTTGTTTTAGTAATTAATTTTGCCCTCAAAAACTTCTTCGGCAGGCCCTTCGAGCCAAACGTTCAGGTATTTTTCTTCAATTTGATCAAAATAGACCTTGAGTAAACCGCCAAGGGCTTCAACCTCAATTGGGGTTTGGTTGATATCGAAGTAGTGAGAGTATGCTATGGCTGATGCTGTTGCACCAGTTCCGCAGGCTAGGGTTTCAGCCTCTACACCCCGCTCGTAGGTTCGGATTTTTATTCTACCAGGAGCTACTTCCTGAATAAAATTCACATTGGTTCCTCCATTGTTGAAATTCACGCTTTGCCTTATGAGGCGGCCCTCGCGGTCCACATCAACGCCATTAACATCCCTAACCATGGTCACATAGTGCGGGGAGCCTGTATTGATAAAGTAACAATCGTCAATTATTTCTAGGGTTTCTACATCAATCATTTTGAGCTTTACTGTGCCATCGGTATTGAAAATTGCCGAGTGCATCCCATCAATCCCTTGAAAGTCGAATGATAATCCGTTGGCCAGCCCAATTTTCTTGGCAAAAGTGGCAAAGCATCTTCCCCCATTCCCGCACATGGTCGACTCGTTACCATCGCAATTAAAGTAACGCATGAATGGCATGCCATTCTGGGTTTCAAGCAATATAAGACCGTCGGCTCCAATTCCATAATGTCTGTCGCAAAGGTGTTTAACACCTTGAACCGTTGGGGTAAAAGCTTGGTCACGATTGTCAATCATTATAAAGTCATTACCAGCACCATGGTATTTAAAAAACTGTAGCATCATAATTCATGTAATAGTACCCTACAATATTCGGGAAAAATAACGAAGAACCCAATAAAATTGGAAATTAATAGGAGAAAATTAAAAATTATTTAGGATCGATTTTAAAGCCAACCACTAGGATATCGTCAACCTGCGGATATTTTGTTCCCAACCAATCCTTTAAAGTGTTTTTAAGAATCTCGCGCTGCTGATCGGGGGGCAGAATGGATATGCCAGCCAGAAGGTCAATAAAATTTTTAATCATATATTTTCGTCCATCGGGGCCCCCAAATTGATCGATAAACCCATCGGAGAACATATAGAACCATGTAGGGCTTTCAACCTTTATTACGTGGGTGGTGAACTCATCGTTACGGTAATCCATTCCGCCTCCAATTGATTCTTTATCGCCTCTAATACGGTTCACCTCGTTGTTAACCACATAAACTAAGGGGTTTTTAGCTCCAGAGAATTCAACAATGTTAGTTTTGGTATCAACAACGCAAAGGGCCATATCCATACCATCACGGTTATCGGTTTCATCCTGCCTAAGGGTTCTTCGGATACCATTGTTAAGTTCGGTTAGAATAGCTCCTGGTTTATGAATTCCACGGAATACAATATCATCGAGTAGGTTGTAACCAATCATGGACAGGAACGCACCGGGAACACCGTGTCCAGTACAGTCAATTGCCGATACGGCAACTTTACCCGTTTTTTCATTGGATCCGTATCCGGTGGTTAACTCCTTGAACCAGTAGTAGTCGCCACTCACCACATCGCGTGGACGGAAAAATATGAACGATTCAGGGAAAATAGCCTGTAGGTTGGATTGTGGAGGGAGTAAGGCCCTTTGAATGCCTTGTGCGTAGTTAATACTCTTACTTATGTTCTCGTTCTGTTTCTGGATTTGGTCGCGTTGCTGTTGTATTTCAATATTTTGCAGGTTAAGCAGTTCGTTCGCTTTCTTTTTGTCTGTGTAATTCTTGTAGATGGCAACCGATGAGATAATCAGTACTAAAACAAATATTGCACCGGCCAGAATGATTATCCTTTGAACTCTGGATTGAGCCTCTCGCTCCCTCAGCTGTGCCTCCTTGAGCATTCTATCGGTATTAAGCAGATCAATTTCGGTTTGCTTGCGTTGGGCTTCCTCCTCTGCCTTGCGAAGGCTATCCTGCTTACGTAGAACTACAAAGTTAAGGGAGTCTTGCATGGCTTTTGATTGCAACTCGCGCAAACTCATAAGGAGCTCCTGTTGGGTACGTTGCATACGTTCCCTTTCTGCTTCGGCTTGCGATTTTACAACCTTTGTCTCGTATTCAGTTTTTATTTGCTGGGTGGCAAGTTGTTGTTCATAGGCGTTAGCCATACCGCCAAACTCAGTTGCTTTGGCTTTGTTTCCTAGGTTATCGTAGTTTTGGGCAAGTAGCTTAAGCGAGTTAAGGATTAAGCGGGGATTGTTTACCTCCCTGGAAAGTTCAAGTGCCTCCTCAAGCAGTTGAATGGCTTTTTCGGATTGGTTAAGGGCTGTGTGAATGTATGCAACATCAATTAAACCGGCAGCAACCTCTCCTTTATTATTAAGTTTTCTGCGGGCTTCAAGGCTCTTGTAAAAGTACTCAAGGGTAAGATCGAGCCTGTCCATGTCAGAGTATATTAGAGCTATGTTGCTGTAAACAGCCTTAATATCGTTATAGTTTCCAACCTTTTCGTTGAGCGGAATGGTTTCAAGAAAATAGTTAATAGCCTCTTTGGGATTACCAAACTCCCAATAAATAAATGCTATTTTATTCAGATAGAATGCCGCTTGCTGTGAGTTGTTTGCCTGCTTATATCGAACTACTAACTCTTTGTATCTGTCAATATCGTCCTGCTTTTCTTTTGGGATTGTAACAATCTCCTGCTGGCCAACTGCGTAAATAGCAGTGGCCATCACAAAAAACATTAAAAAAATCAGTTTAACCTGTTTCAACCTGTAATTATATTTTACTCAAACTTACTTATTTTTTTTTATTGTTCAAAAAACAACCATGTATTTTATTTAATCCAAACCTGAGTTAACTAAGTTGCTTTTTACACCTAGGATAAATATTAACTTTTTAAAATGCCCTTTGCTCTGCTTAAGCAGTATAACCATGATAAATGCAAATTTTTAAATACGTTTACCTTCTATTTATCGATATTTTTAATATTTTTATGGGAAATATTTTGCTTTTATCATTTATTTTTGAAAATTGGAAAATATTTAAAAGGTTAAAAAAGTATGCTTAAGCGAAACCTGTTTTACATTATTGGCGGGTTACTATTTTCTAATCTTGCCCTTGGTCAAGATTTTGAGGTAGCGCCTGTGCGTTTGGAGTTTGATGCAGAACCCGCTACAAGTCAGATGAAAACTATTACCGTAAAGAATCATAGCAGTAGGAGAGTATCATATACCGTTTCGTTCGCTGATTTTCTCCCAACAACAAGCGGAGAGCGGAAAATTCTACCTCCTAATTCAACCAAGCGCACCTGCGCAAACTGGATTAACGTTAACCCGGCTTTTTTTGAGTTGAATCCGGGCGAGGATATTCAAATTCAGGTTAACATGCTAGTTCCTGGCGAGGAATACGGGACTGCATGGTGTATGCTTTTTATACAACCAACCCGTGAGCAAACCAGTTGGAGTGCCGATAAGCAGCTTGCTGCAGGAATAACTGTAAGCGGAAGAATTGGTGTATTGGTTTACCAGTCGCCCAAGTCAAATCAAAACTACTCCATTAAGGTTAGCAACTTTCAAGAAGTAACTAAGCCAGGCGACCCTCAAAGAAAATTTTCTGCAGTAATTGAAAACCTTGGCGATAAGGTTGCTCAATGTAAGGTTTTCCTTTTGGCATCGAATATGCTAACTGCTGAGGAAAAACAATTTCCTCCAAAGGATTTTGAAATTTTTCCTAAGCTAACTAGGACTGTGGAAATGGAGTTGCCAAATGATTTACCAGCGGGAAAGTATGCCTTGGCTATTATTGTTGACTATGGCCCAAAATACCCACTGGAAGGATCGCAGCTTGTTATTGATATAGCTGGCGAGATACCTAAAGCAGATAAAGCTGATAGTACTAAAGTAAATCCATAATTACCCTTGAGGTTAAAAGCCATTCTATTTGTAGGATTTTTTCAGCTGGCGGGCTATTTATTTGCCCAGTCAACGTTTGTTTTTGTTGAAAGGCAAGCTCCAAATGGGATGGTTAAAGAAAAGTTTCAAGGATTAGTAGTTAATGGCGATACCTTACGACAAGGCCGTTACCTTTACTTTTTTGATAACGGAGTTTTAAATCAAGAGGGTTTCTATACAAACGGAAAACCCGATAGTGTTTGGATTACTTACTACCCAAGTGGTGCTAGGTTAAGCCTATTCCATTATAACAGTGGCAAAAAGGATGGCCCTTTCCTCTTCTGGAATTCCGATGGTACGCTTTACCAGCAAGGGTACTACAAGAATGACCTTTTGGATGGAGTGCTTGAGACTTACTATCCTAACGGAAAGCTTAGCGCAAAATCAGAATATAGTAAGGGTAGGCTAAATGGGATAAGTGAGGTTTTCGACGAGTCCGGATTACTCCGTCTGCGTAGTGGATATAAAAACGATACCCTTAACGGACTCTGGGAAACCTATTACGATACTGGCGAGCTTAACTATAAGGGCACTAAATGTTTGGGTAATTACTGCGATACGCTTTACGCATACTATAAAAATGGAGTACTAATGCGAAAGGCCTACTATAGTAATGGAAGGATAGATGGCGTTTTGATATCGAATTATGAGAATGGTGTATTGCAGATTAAGGCAGAGTATCGAAATGGTTCTCAGGATGGGAATTATACTGAGTATTACCCCGATGGTAGTATAAAAGAAACCGGAAGCTATTTAATGAACCAAAAGGTGGGATGGTGGACAAGCTACTATCAGGGTGGACAAAAGCATGGCCAAGGCAATTTTACAAAAGGGGTTTTAGATGGCGAATGGATTTTTTGGTGGCCAAACGGAAATGTGAAACAGCATGGTAGTTACTGTAAGGGGAAAGCTTGCGGTAGGTGGAAATATTTTAACAGTATGGGAGCGCTTATTATTGATGGGAATTACATTGATGATAAAGAAAATGGTGTTTGGACAACATTCTATCCCAATGGAGCAATTGCCGGTAGGATATGGTATTTGATGGGGAATCCGGTATCGGTAAAGTGGCTTTACGATGGCCAAGGTTTGCTGCAGAAACGATTTAGCCTTGAAGGGATAGAAAAATAAAAGGCCGGAATTCCGGCCTTTTCTACTACGCATCGATATTTGCATATTTGGCATGACGTTCAATGAACTCCCTCCTAGGGGGAACCTCATCGCCCATGAGCATGGAGAAAATCCTATCAGCTTCAGCGGCACTTTCAATGGTTACCTGACGGAGTATTCGGGTTTCAGGGTTCATGGTTGTAGTCCAAAGCTGTTCGGCATTCATCTCACCCAAACCTTTATACCGTTGAACATGCACCGATCCATCCTTTCCCTTACCAAGCTCTTCAACAGCTTTCAATCGTTCCTCTTCGTTCCAACAATATCGTTCTTCCTTACCCTTTTTAACCAAGTATAGAGGAGGGGTTGCAATGTAGAGGTGACCCTTGTTTATTAAATCGGTCATATAGCGGAAAAAGAAGGTCATAATAAGTGTTGCGATGTGGCTACCATCAACATCGGCATCGGTCATGATAATAATTTTATTATACCTTAATCCCGTAAGGTTAATGGCCTTACTATCTTCTTCTGTTCCAATTGAAACTCCTAACGCAGTGAAGATGTTCTTAATTTCTTCGTTTTCGAATATTTTGTGCTGCATGGCTTTTTCCACGTTCAGGATTTTACCACGTAGCGGTAGAATTGCCTGGAAACGCCTATCGCGTCCTTGTTTTGCTGTACCTCCTGCCGAATCGCCCTCAACAAGAAAGATCTCTGATACAGCTGGGTCCTTATCGGAACAGTCGGCAAGTTTTCCGGGAAGACCTGAACCTGAAAGAACGGTTTTACGCTGAACTAACTCACGTGCCTTACGGGCAGCATGACGAGCCTGAGCGGCGAGTATTACCTTTTGTACAATATTCCTTGCGTCCTTAGGGTTTTCTTCCAAGTAGTTGGCCAGGGCTTCGCTTACCGCCTGGTCAACAGCTATACGAACCTCGGGGTTTCCCAGCTTGGTTTTTGTTTGACCCTCAAATTGGGGTTCAGCCACCTTAACAGAGATTACAGCAGTTAATCCCTCGCGGAAATCGTCGCCGCTGATATCGAATTTGAGCTTGCTCAACATTCCTGAGTCGTCGGCATATTTTTTTAGGGTGCGGGTAAGTGCACTTCTGAACCCCGTAAGGTGGGTGCCACCTTCAATTGTGTTTATGTTGTTTACGTATGAGTGGACGTTCTCGGAGAATGAAGTGTTGTATTGCATGGCAACCTCTACGGGAACTTCACCTTTGTCGTTTTCAATGTAAATAATGTTTTCAGTTAAAGGCTCACGGTTTAGGTCCAAAAATTTGATGAATTCCTTTAAACCATCCTGTGAGTAGAATTCAGCGTAACGGTAACTACGGGTACCGTTTTCAATTATCTCGCGTTTATCGGTAAGGGTTAGCTTAATGCCTTTATTAAGGAAAGCTAGTTCTCTTAGCCGCGATTCCAGAATTTCAAAGTTAAACACAGTGGTTTGAGTGAATATCTGGCTATCGGGCATGAATGTTATGGTTGTACCGGTTTCCTCAGTGCTTCCAATAACCTTAAGCTCTGTTGTTGGCTTACCGCGGGAAAACTCCTGCCTGTATATCTTTCCATCGCGCTTAACCTCGGCAATTAGGGTTACTGAGAGTGCATTAACGCACGATACACCCACACCATGCAACCCACCGGAAACCTTGTATGAGTCCTTATCGAACTTACCACCAGCATGGAGAACCGTAAGCACCACTTCCAGTGCCGACTTCTTTTCCTTTTCGTGGAAGTCAACCGGTATTCCACGTCCGTTATCGGAAATAGTTATTGACCCATCTTCGTTAATAACTAAATCGATGCAATTACAGTAGCCCGCAAGTGCTTCGTCAATAGAGTTGTCAACCACCTCGTAAACCAAGTGGTGTAATCCTTTATTTCCTGTGTCGCCAATATACATGGCTGGGCGCATGCGCACAGCCTCTAACCCCTCCAGAACTTGAATGCTACTGGCTGAGTAGCTAACATTTCCATTTTCACCCTTTAATTCTTTTTCCTTATCGCTCATAGCAGAATAGCACTAAATCAACTTTAAAATTAACCTTCAAAGATAACCAAAATATTTGGTTTATCTTAATGGTTTTGTATCTTTTTTATTTGACCAACTAATTGACATTTAATTAATTACACTTGATGTTGATATTTTTAAATTGATATCAAACCCTACATATTTGGGTATAAGCAGAAGATGTCTTTTTGATCACTGGATAAGTTGCAATATCTCTAGAATTTGTAACTCACTCCAGCCAGCATGTTAAACCTTTGGGTTGGGTACAGATACCATAGCTGGTATTTTGCCCCAGTAATATTATTTGCGCAAACAAAAATCGACATTCTTTTATTGTAGATGTACTCAGCACCAAGGTTGATGTCTATGTATTCTTTAAGTCTAATTGGGCTATCGTTAGGATCCTTTGCCCATCGCTTGCCTATAGCAAATACCTCAGCATTCAGTTTCAGCTTATTCCGGAATGCATACTGGATAAAGCCAATAATTTCGTAATCGGGCAAATGCCAGGGGTGTGATATTTTTTGCGTTTTGTACTGGTAAAATGCTCCATTAAGTTTTACTTGAAACGATTTTGATGGTTCAAAAGCTATTTCTCCTTTAACCGTAGTTCGCTCCGTATTTTCGTATAATAAGCTGAATCGGTTAAATAAGGGGTTATTGTTATCGAAGTTGATGTTAACCATTAGTCCCAAACTATCAATAATGGAGTAGTTAGCATTAACATGATACGAAACGGTAGGGCTGAATTTACCTTTAACCCCTCCGCCTACCATGAGTTTATATACAGTATTCCATGTATCAATGCTCGAGGTCAACCATGGGTTTTGTTTTAGAAGATGAGAGTATGAGTTCTCCTGAACATAGCCATCAATTTCAACATAGGGTATAATGTAATGGCTAACAATATCATACGAGAGGTAAGCGCGAGGGAAGAAGTAGGTGTTGTTTACATTTCCATTGGCATCGTAAATAATGTTTAAACCGGCATAGGCATGCCATTGGTCGCCAAAGAAATGGGCCCAGGGTTTAATCTGCAAAAGTGCGTTATTTTTTGAACCTGTTGGATTGGAGCGACCGTAATGGGTGAACGAAATTTCGCCGCCAAACTGTTCCTGTCCAAAATATTTGTTGAGGTTAAAGAGTCCTGTAATCATTGTTTCCTGAAGGTCGTACCTATCGGTGAGATGGTAGAAGTTGGTTTGAGCATGGTAGTTTATGCTAGCTGAATCTTTGTTTGTGGTTTTAAATTCAAGATTTGCAGCAAACCTATTTATGCTTTGCTTGTCGTTGGAAGGTGTGAGCGCAGGATTTTCAAAAAAGTAACCATAGTAAGTTCGGTTATTTTGGGTAAAGCCGATGTCGCCCAGTAAAATTTTTTGGTTAAACATTCTCTTACCAAATGCCATGATATCGATATTTGATGCGGGGGCTTTAACCTTTAGGTTGTTGGTAAGTTCAAGTTTGGAGTTAGTATTAAAAAATTTTACCCAAGCACCGTAAAGGTTATCCTTGTTTCGGTTACTGCTGAGGTAGGCTTCAGCGTAGGGAAGGGCTGTGTTCCCTAAACCTACACGCATGTAACTCATATGTAAATCGGGCAATGGTTCGGAAACCATTCGGGCAGCCGATAGGGGAGTAGGCGTAAAGTAGGTTTCAATAGGCCGTTGGACTATGGAGTAGGTAAAGTTGGGGTTCACCTTTATGGTGTCAACAATCTTAGGTTGAAGGTTGATCTTGTTTGCATCGGAAATAGATGGTTCGTAGGGTCTAACAACTTGTACTTCCTTTTTCAACTCGTTGGTTTGCGCAGCGGTATGGCTGCCTGCCATTAAAAACATTGATGCACACAGGGTTATTGTTATGTATTTTATTCCGCTTCTCATTGCTGTGAAATTAATCTTGTTTTACAGATTGACGTTCCTTTTCCGATTTTACAAGTTGGTTTAACTTTGTGGTAGCCTCGTCGATAATTCCATCGGTAGTGTTTGAGTAGCCATCTAAAACGCTTTGTAGGGTAGCTTTGGCCTGGAAGAAGTCGTTTTGAGCGGCATATGAATCGGCAAGCAAAATGAAGCTTTTGGCTAACCAGTACTGGTGGGGAGTATTGTTCTCTGCAAATGAGAAAACTTCGTTTTCAGTTCTATTATACTCGCCGCGTTCATAGTAAATTAGAGCCTTCATGTACTTGGACTCAGCACCTTCAATAGTCTTGAGGTTCTGTGCAACCTTTGAGAACTCAATAAGGGCATCGTCGTACTTTTTGGAACGGTAGTTGGCTTTGGCTAACTTAAAACGGGTTTCACGCTCGAGTTCAGGCGATAGCTTCTCGGTACTCAAAATACTTGCCGCAATCACGGGCATTTGGTCGTCGCGTTGCAGCTCAAATGCACAGCGTAGCTTGCCTAAACGGGCATCGAGCAACATACTCTTAACTTCAGCTATCGACTCTAAGTTGTCAAGGTAGGTGTAAGCTTTTTCGTACTGTTTTTGGTTAAGGTAGATATTGCTAATCCTTAGTAAGCTTTGTTCAGTGAAACTGTTACGGGGTCTATTAATTATATTTTCAAAGTATTCCACTGCCTTATCAACGTTGTTATTCCGGATATTACAGTCGGCAATGTAGTACATTGCATTTACAGCAAAACTACCTTGAGGGTTTTCGCTGAGGTAGTCCTCAAATGCAAGTATTGATTTTTCACAGCTACCTGTAAGGTAAACTTTCTCCGCTGCCATGTAGCTTAGCGAGTCTTTCTCGGAAGCACTTATATTGGCAATTGATCCAAGCTTGGATGCATAGTTAAAGTAGGTTGCTGCATCGCCTTTATCTATATAAATGTTTCTAATACCTATTAGGGCATTTTTGGCTTCAGGCGTATTCGGATAATTTTCCACAACTCTCTTGTAGTATGCGAGTGAGTTTTCCAAATCGCTTGAGTTGTAGTATAGCAGTCCAATTTGAACTAAAGCTTTTGGGTAGTAGCTGCTGTTGGGGAATTCCGACTCAACTCGCTTATAGAAATCAATGGCCTGGCTTGTATTTTCAAGAATGTTATATGCCTCAGCTATCTCAAAAATTGCATCATCGGTGTAGCTTGATGTTGGGTATTTGCTAAGAAGCCCCTTTAATGTTTCTATCTTTTTCTCCGGACGGCTAACCAAACCCAATGAAAAACCTCTTTGGAATAGGGCGTAGTCGGCATCGAGCACATCAAGGTTAGCGGCTTTTTCATAGTAATCAATTGCAGCCCAATAGCGTCGTTGGATAAAGAAACAGTCACCAATCCTGTTGTAAGCGTCGGCAACCGTGTTTACTCGCGAATCGTTCAGTAAGCTATTATACTTACGGAACCAAGTAATGGCTGTATCGTACTGTTTCATTTTAAAGTACGCATAGCCCAGGTTATAGTGTGCAATAAGATACTCCTCCAGGCCAAAAGATCCAGGGGTAACTATAAACCTTTCAAGGTCATTGGCTGCGTTTTCGTAGTTTGATAGGCGGTAGTGCGATTCAGCTCTCCAGAATAGCGCTTGTGCTGCAATTTGTTGGTTATAACCGGCATACTCAAGCGATTTTGTAAACATTTGTATTGCATCGGTATAGTTAAGGTTTTGGAAAAGTTCCAGTCCGCGGAAGTATGCTGCACGCTGTAAGGCTGTATTAATGGTTGCGTCTTTCTTAGTGATTTTCTCCAACGATTCCACTGCCTCCTTGTAGTTTCTTGAACTTAAATAGGCAAGTGTTAAGTAGTTGTATGCCTCATCAATTCTGGGTGAATTGGGATATTCTTTGATGTATGCCTTAAAGGCATCGATTGCTTCATTGAAAGGCGCATAAAGCTGTTCGTAAGTTAGCTTGGCGAAGTTGAATAGAGCATCCTCCTTTATAATTTTATCAAAATCAAGTCTTGAGGCAAGTCCAAATGCTTGGCGAGCTTTATTCTTATCACCAAGCTTAAGGTAGCAGTCGGCTAAGTGGTAGTTAGCGTTTTGGCTTAGGGAGTCGTCAACGGTGGAAATACGTTCCAGGTACTTTGCTGCCTCGGAATACTTGGTATTTTTGTAGTAGGCAAATCCCAAAAGGTATATATCCTCACGTGAGAGTTGCTGTTTGTTTTTTTCCTCGTAAATCCTAAGGTAGGTTAGTGAGCTATCGTACTGTTTAAGCTTGAAAAAGGCATCACCAACAATTTTGGCAATTTCATGTGCACGTTTGTTTTTGTCATCCCTAGCTAAAGGAGGGGAGTAGGAGGTTACCTTTTTATATTCACCCTGTAGGTAGTATATATGAGTAATGTAGTAAGGAACAAGTGGAGCAAAAAGTTCATTGTTCTGAAGTTTCTCAAAACCTTTTAGGGCAGTAGCGTATTTCTTTTGAATGTAAGCAATGTGCGAGTAATAATAGGTTGCTGGCGCTGCAAACTTATTATCGATGTCTTTCACCTGGAACAGCCATCTATTGGCCGATTCGTAATCGTTAGTCATGAAATAACAGTATCCTAGCATGAACTGCCACTCAAAACGCCTGTCTTTTTCCAATCCGTTCTTATCAACTTTTGAAAGCCAATATACCGTCTGCGAATACTTTTTTTGCTGGTACTGCATTTTTCCCATGGCAAAGTATGCCTGATCAATAAGTTGACTTTCAGGGTAGCTTTGAATAAATTGACCTATAAGATATTCAGCATCATCGTTATTCAGAAAAATTGCACACATTGCCCTGTAGAACTCAGCTGAAACCCTTTGCTGGTAGTAACCTTTAGGCAAGCTTGCAATGTATTGCTCAAATGTTTTTTGAGCATCGGCATACATTTCCTTTTGGTATAGGTCAAGTCCTTTTTCGTAAGCTATGTTCAGGGAGTTGAACCTACTGCTCTCCTGCGCTGTAAGCGCGATTTGAAAAAAGAAAACGAAGAGGTAAACTAGGAATAATAACCTTTTCATCATTCAATATTATATTTATCAGGCCTAAAAATAGTAACTATTAACCTAAACATTTATTGTTGAGCCAACTTTTAATCAACAATTAAAATAATTTATTAAAAGCAGGGTAAACGATTAAACAACAGTTTGCGAAAATTTGTTATATTTACAGATGTAACAACCAATTGATATAATGGTAACCGTAAAAGCCATCTACAATCCCAAACGAATGACCGAGGGAGCAGGGGTAAGCGTACAAAGGGTTTTGGGTTTTGAAACCCGATACGAGTGCGATCCCTTTTTACTGCTTGACTATTTTGGTTCCAGTTCGGAATCGGAGTATATGGCAGGCTTTCCTGAGCATCCCCATAGGGGGTTTGAAACCATAACGTACATGCTTGAAGGCCAAGTAAAGCATACCGATAGTACTGGAAGAAGCGGAATAATTGGCCCAGGCGAGGTTCAGTGGATGACTGCCGGAAGTGGTATAATACATAGCGAGATGCCCTTAAGTGATAGTGGAAAGATGTATGGCATCCAGCTTTGGCTCAATTTGCCCCAGGAGTATAAAATGGTAGCTCCTGTGTATCGTGAACTAAAAAGAGAAGAAATTCCAGTTGTTGAAACAACCTCATCGCAGGTTAAGGTTATTTCCGGGAAGTATCGTAAACGCGATGGTGGAATGCAGGGCCTTTACAAGCCAGTTGATATTTTTGACGTAAAACTATGGCCTGATTCTGTATTCGATGAAGTTATTACTCCTGAGTTTTGGAGTTATAAGTACTTTCTGTTTATTTATGAGGGTGAGGTTACAGTTGCAAATGACCCAAAGCCAATTAAGGCACCTTGTGGTGTTGCATTATCGCAGGGTTCAATTATTCAAATTAGGGCTGGTGAAAGCGGAGCAAACTTTCTGTTCTTTGGCGCTGAGCCTAATAATGAGCCCATTGCCTGGCATGGCCCCATCGTAATGAATACCGACGCCGAAATACGAAAAGCCTTAGAGGAACTCAGTAACGGTAATTTCTTGAAATAGCATTTATGGCAGAACCATTAATTGCATTAGTAGATTCCAATGACAATATTATTGGGTATGGCGAGAAACAGCAAGTTCATATCGATGGAATTCTACACAGAGCATTTTCCATTCTAATTTGCAACGGCAAGGGTGAAATGCTTATTCACCAAAGGGCGCACGAGAAATACCATTCACCAGGATTGTGGACAAATGCTTGCTGCAGCCATCTAACCGAAAGTGAACAGATGGAAACAGTTATTAATGAACGTTTAATGCATGAAATGGGCTTTTCGTGCCCCCTAAAGCATCTATTCACTTTCCATTACAGGGTGGAATTCGATAACGGTTTAGTTGAAAACGAGATTGATTGGGTTTATTTGGGTCGGTTCGACGGAACTCCAAGCCCGAATCCTAGTGAAGTAGCTGGATGGAAATGGGTTAACATTGAATTTTTGGTTAACGATATTGAGAAAAACCCCGAACAATACACCTATTGGTTTAGGCATATCATGCAAGAGTACAAGCACAAGGTGCTTGAGGCCTTTCACAAGTGTAGGGTTGCTTAATCAATTCGCTTGGCTTTTAGTATTAGGCTGTTAGTAACAACCGAAACAGAACTAAATGCCATGGCTAGGGCTGCAATCATAGGATCGAGTAGTAATCCGGTAAATGGGTATAGAACCCCTGCGGCTATAGGAATACTGATCAGGTTATAAATAAATGCCCAAAAAAGGTTTTGCCTAATTGTTTTTACAGTTTGTCGCGAAATTGCTATTAGCTCTGGGATTGCATTTAGGTCGGTCTTAAGGATTGTTACCTGTGAAGCATCAATCGCAATGTCCGATCCCTTGCCCATAGCAATGCTAACATCAGCTATACTTAGCGCTTCGGTATCGTTTATTCCATCGCCAACCATCGCTACTGTTTTCCCTTGGGCTTTTAGATTTTCAACGTAGGTCTTTTTATCGGCAGGGAGCATTCCCTTTTCGAACCTTTCAATGCCAACCTCGCTTGCAATTTTTTCAACACTCATTGAGCTATCGCCCGACAGTATGATTGGCTCAATACCAATATTCCTTAGCTTAGCAATTGCTGATGGGGCTTTATCCTTTATTTTATCCGTAATAGCTACAGTGGCTAACAACCGGTTTTCTTCAGCAAACCCAATAAGCGTGCCACTGATACTGGCTTGGTTTGGTATAACATCAATTACCCCAGATTGGTTCAAGTACTCCAAGCTACCAACGCGATACACTTTACCATCAACAATAGCCTTCACCCCTTTTCCTGTCTTCTCGGAAAAAGATTCAATGGTAATCATTCTACTGCTTGCACCAATGAACTCAACAATTGATTTTGCAAGGGGATGATTGGAATGCTGCTCAATAATGCCAAGTATGCCAGGGTATTTATCATCGTGGTGGAACCAATTAATGGATTCAACTGTAGGCCTACCTTCGGTAAGCGTGCCTGTTTTATCGAAAATTATCGTATCAATTTTGCACGCATGCTCAAGGCTTTCGGCATCGCGAACCAGAATGTTTTTTTGGGCAGCCTTGCCGATACCAACCATTATTGCTGTTGGAGTTGCCAATCCAAGTGCACAGGGGCATGCTATTGCCAAAACCGAAATGGCGGCAATAATTCCATGGCTGAACGCTAAATCTGGAGCAATTACCAACCATGCAGTAAACGTAAGAATGCTAATTGCGATGATGATAGGCACAAAAATTCCTGCAACTCTATCGGCTAGTTTCTGAACAGGGGCTTTTGAATTTTGAGCATTAGTAACGGTTTCGATGATTTTGCCCAAAACCGACTCTGAACCTATCTGTTCAGCCCTAACGTATAACAAACCGTTTAGATTAATTGTTCCAGCCCAAACTTTTTTGTTAATACTTTTTTCGGCAGGTATTGGTTCACCAGTAATTGTGCTCTCATCTACCCAGCTATGACCTTCAGTTACTGTACCATCAACTGGGATACGCTCACCGGGCTTAACCATTACATTCATTCCTTTTCTTACCTCGGACAATGGAACCTCTTCAATACTTTCGTTTTGCTTTACCCATACCATTTGGGGCTGCAGCCCCATGATCCTTTTAATAGCTGAAGCCGTTTTGCCTTTTGCTCTCTCTTCAAGCCATTTCCCCAGTAGAACAAAGGTGATTATCATGGCTGCCGATTCAAAGTAAAGGTGTGGCGTTATACCCCTGTTTTGTAAATTTTCTTTTAAGAAAATGGCTGCAATGCTATACAAATATGCAACTGTTGAACTAATGGAAATGAGGCTATCCATGTTCGCTTTAAAATGCTTAAGCTGCTTGTAAGCATTTATATGAAATTGCCTTCCAAACCAAAAAATTACAGGAGTTGAGAGTATCAATACTATTATTGGGGTGTAACTCCAATGCATGAGAATCATTTGCACAAACATTAAGGGAATCGAAAGTAATAGTGAGTAAATAAATCGGTTTCTAAGGGTATTGATGTGCAGTTTTTTTTCTGCATCAATATCGTAATTATTGCTATCAATAACCAAGTCGTAACCAATTGAGCGAACAGCATTGCGAAGATTCTCCGGGGATGTAATATTGCTGTCAAAGTTTACCCAAACCGTGCTGCTGGCAAAATTAACCCCAGCATCCAACACTCCCGGTTGGCTTTTAAGGATAGTTTCCACACTAATTGCACAACCGGCACACGACATGCCTGTAACCTGAAATATTTTGCTTTCCATGTCTGTAAAAATGAATATGTAAAAGTATGTGAGTAAACTCTCATAAAATGGTTTACTGCTATTGATAAAAAACAACTCTTATAATGAATAGGTTTAATTGAAGTGGTATGAATTTATGGGAATGATTCGGAATGATTCGGAATGAATCGGAATAAGTCTGAATGTGAGGGAGTTAGTAGAAGTTAGAGGAAGTTAGAAGAAGTTAGAAGAAGTTAGAGGAAGTTAGAGGAATAGTGAAAAAAAACGATTAATTCATAGTACTTGGGTTTAAAGCAGAGCATTTTAAAAAAGTAAAAAGCACGCCAAACGGTGGCGTGCAGAAAACATAGGAAAGTCAGAATACGATAGTTAAATAGATTCTGTTTCCACAACCTTTGCCAGCAAATCGGCGTAGGGTATTAGGAGGTAAGTTTTTCCTTCGAATTCAACCTCGGTTCCTGAGTACTTTTTAAAAACCACCAGATCGTTAACGGCAATTTCGGAGTTCTCGATGTTGCCTACGGCAACTACCCTTGCCCACGATGGTTTTTCCTTGGCTGTATCGGGAATAATAATACCCGATGATGTAACCTGTTCAGTGTTATCGTCGCTCAAGTCGAGCACAACATGCTGGTTAACTGGTACTAATTCTTTCATATCGAACAAATTTATTGGGTTTGAATATTGAGTAGTCGTTTAATTTTTTGCTGGTCGAAGCCTACCACCCATTCACCGCCAATGTTGGCTTGAGGAACACCCTGTTGGCCTGTTGCTGAAACCATTTGGCGAGCAGCCTCATGGTCGCGCGAAACGTCGATATCAGTAAAAACTATACCATTCTTACGCAGGAAACTTTTGAGGGTGTTGCACCATGGGCAGGTTGGTGTAGAATAAACAGTCACACTCTTTTGTTGAGGAGAATTTTGGGCTCTTTGCTGGTAAACAGCATTCTCAAAAAGTTGCCTGTAGAACTGTGCATCGTGGCAACCCTTTACCATATCTTTAAGTTGACCCTTTTCAAAAACCAGAAGCGAGGGAGCACTGGTTACCCCGAAGTGCTTGTGTATTTCAGGGTAGGTTGGGGCATCAACATAAAATACATTATCCATTTTTGTAGTGTTAGCAGCTTCGTTAACTGCACTAAACGCACAGTCGCTAACCCCTGTTCCCTTCTTAAACACTAGGAGGTAAGCCCTTTCCTTTCCCTTGATTTGTTCAGTGAATTCTTTTAGTTTGGTTATCTCGAGCATAGCTATCAATTTTTAAAAGTCATAATCAAATTTCAAACCAAATATACAAAAATGTAAATATGTCAATATAAAATATGACAAGTTTGCTGATTTTGAAAGTTTGTCATAATTTTGAAACTTAAATTTACAACACAAAAAAAGCCATTTGCCTACACGTAAGCTCCATTCACAGAAAAAATGGAGTAAAACGTATCGATAAAAGATTAGTCCACGTATGATTCAATAAAAATTGCAGTTGGTTTAAAAGGATAAACTATGATTAGGTCTTTTTTCTGGAAATATTCACTACTAATATTATTATTTTTCTCCTTGTCCTATTCCGGTTTTACGGTTATACCTTCACAGGAACCTCAAGGTGTTGATGAGATTATTAAACTGGCCAGGGAATACGAAAATGCAGGGAATGCAAATCAAGCTGTTTACTACTACGATAAGGCAGCAAATGCCTACTGGAGAGCAAATGACTACCAAAACGCAATAGAATATTTTGAGAAGGCCCTCGAGAATATTACTAAAGTAGGGAATAAGAATGGCGAAAAGCTTTTATATATCAATCTTGGTTTAGTTTACTCTGAAATTTCAGACTATACCCATGCTCAAAAATGTTTTGAAAGTGCGCTTAATATTGCTACTTCAAGCGGAAAAAAAGGGGACGTTGGTCAAATACTTTATAATATTTCAACGGTTCAGATTGAGCAGGGTAACTATCAGGGCTCTTTGTCAAATCTTACCAAAACAGAAGCTATAGCACAGGAGGTTGGCGATCAGAAATTGTTACGTAATGTATACTACAACTACAACAGGGCTTATGAGGGTTTAAGGAATACGGAAAAAGCTGCTGAATATTTTAGCCTGTATGCCATGCTAACCAAGAAAATACAGGCCGAGGAAATCAGGAAGAAAGAATTGCAGGCAAAAGCAATGGTTGATAGCGCCGGTAGGGTTGTGCAGCAGGTATCACAGGAAAAGGAGCATACTGAAAAGAGACTTGTTGAAACAAGTAAGGAATTAAAGGAAAAAGAACAAACCCTCAAAGAGGTTGAAGAGTTAACCCGTGAGCAGCAAATGCAGATAGAGCTCTTAAACGCTGAGATGAAGTTACGCGACGCAGTAATTCAGCATCAAAAGTTGCTTCAGAAGGTTTACATTGGTTTAATACTATTCTCGTTGGCATTTGCAGCAGCACTTTACTACGCATACGTTCAGAAACGCAGGGCAAACAGATTACTAAAAGAGAAAAACGATGAGATTTCCAGACAGCGCGATGCTATTAGCCGTCAGGCTGATGAGTTACGTGAGTTGAATGCTCTCAAAGATAAGTTGTTCTCAATCATTGCCCATGACCTTAGGAGTCCGCTTTTTTCTTTAATTACCATGCTCAACATTGCAAAGGAAGGTCATTTTACTCCTGAAAACTTCAAGGAGATACTCGATGAACTCTCGGTTAACGTTAACCATACTACAGCACTACTTGAGAATCTCTTAACCTGGGCTAAAACCCAAATGCATGGAGTAAAGGTTAATCCTCAGAACTTCGACTTAAATCAGATGGTTAATTCCCGTATTCAGCTTTTAACCGAGGCTGCTGAAAACAAGGAGATCAAGTTAAAGAACAGTATTCCGGATGGTACCTTTGTTTTTGCCGATACCGATATGACTGATATTGTAATTCGTAATCTGATTTCAAATGCCATAAAATTCTGTAATGCTGGCGATAGGATCACAATATGGAGTACTACCGGCGCGGATAGGGTAACTGTATGTGTTGAGGATACCGGTAGGGGTATGACTCCCGATGTGCTCCAAAAGCTATTTGGTACCCAAATTACCTCCACGCCTGGAACCAAGAATGAAAAGGGTACAGGATTGGGACTGATTCTATGTAAAGAGTTTGTTCAAATGAATGGAGGTGAGATCTGGGCCGAAAGCCAACCCGATAAGGGTAGCAAGTTCTTCTTTACATTGCCAAAAGCCAGTGTTTAAAGGATGTTCAATTTCTATTTTGGCCAAATCATTTGGGGTTAGGTTTTTCTAACCCCTTTTTTATTGACTTGAAATCTTAAATTTTATATCTTTAGAACAAATAGAAAATACTATGAGTATAGCCCTTATAAGATATTTATCGGAATGGGGAAAACGACCTAGCGATATGTACAAGGAGCCAGGGCCGGTTGTAACCATTTCGCGCGAAATGGGGTGTCCGGGTAAACAAGTTTCTTCAACACTAATTGAGGAATTAAATAAAAGGTACAGGTTGAAAAATGAGTTAGCCTGGCGTTGGTTGGCAAAGGAAGAGATTCTCCACATTGCATCTGCTAAACTTGGTTTACCTAAGGAGAATATTGACTATGTTTTTGAAGCAAAGCGCAAGGGGATAATGCAGGAGATACTAGAGTCAATGTCAACAAAATACTATAAAAGCGATAAACACATTCAGAATACAGTAAAAAGCATTATTCGATCCGAAGCCTCAAAAGGGCATGTTGTTATACTGGGAAGAGGCGGTGTAGCAATAACACGTGATATTCCTCGTTCAATTCATATACACCTTGAAGCCCCTTTTGAATGGCGAGTGTTGCGGGTTGAGGAAATGTACCATTTTGAACCTAGGGAGGCTGAACTGTATGTTCGTGAAATTGACCGTAAGCGCGAAGAGATTAGGGTTTATTTTGGCGGGAAGGACACTGATTATACCCGCTTTGATATCACCTTTAATGCCATGACCCTATCGGTGCATGAGATTGTTGATATTATAATCCATGCCATGGAGGTGCGTAATCTTATCGTTTAATAAAGTCCTTAGCCAACGTGTTCAAAAACGATCTTTACTCCCAGCCCAATAAGTATAAGCCCACCTATTATCTCCATTCTTTTACCCAACACGCTGCCAATACTTTTTCCGAAAAGCATACCAAGCATGGCTACCAAAAAAGTAACGGAGCCAATTATAAGGTATGCATGCAGCATGTTTACATTTACCGCTACAAACCCTATCCCTACTGCAAAAGCATCGATACTGGTTGCTAATGCAAGGGTAAAAAGTACTTTTGGGTTTAGTGGATCAAGAGTGCTGTTGTTCTCCTCCCTTCCGAATGCCTCAACAACCATTTTTATGCCGATAAGGCAAAGCAATGCCAGCGCTAACCAGTGATCGATAGGCTCAACAAACGATTTTATGGCTAACCCAAAACCCCAGCCCAAAACCGGCATTGTTGACTGAAAAAAAGCAAATACTGCTGCAACCCTAAAGGCCTCCCAAAATACAATATGTTTCCGGGCTATTCCGCATGTGATTGATACTGCAAAGGTATCGAAGGAAAGACCAATTGCTAGAATAGTAATAGTAAAAAAAGACATGATAATTCAAAATTTTGACAAAGATAAAGATAATAGGGGAGAAGTTGGATATGGGGGGATTAGGAAGTTTGTGAACCGTGAGACGTGAGACGTGAGCCGGGAATCGTGAAGCGTTAGCCATGAACCGTAAAAAGTATACCATAAACCGTTTAACGTTTAACGAATAACGTATAACGATTATCCTTTACCCTTCCTCACCTACTTCCCAATAACCTCAATTTCAACCCTACGGTTAAGTGCACGGTTTTCTTCGGTATCGTTGGGTGCTATTGGAACTGTATTACCAAAGCCACGAACCTGCAGATTGCTAAAGCCATTTTCAATCAGGTATTCTGCAACCCGTTTAGCGCGATCCTCTGCAATCTTCTGATTGTTAATTGCTTCAAGGTCATCGGAGTGTCCCTGAACCTCAACCTTAATGCCAGGATTTTGGCGCAGAATACTGATCAAGCGGTTAAGCTCAGCAACTGTTTCGGGGCCAAGGTCAGCTTTGTTGATATCGAATCGGATGTTGAGTTCAAGCTTTGAGCCTATTGCTATTGGTTTAAGCAGTACATCGCGGGTAACATTCATAAACGTGGTAACCTGGTTCAGGTTAAGATTTTCGGCATAGTACCAGTAATCGTCGGCAACAACCTCAAGGGCATAAATATCATCGGCGGCAAACGATATGGCATAATCGCCTGTTTGTGGGTTGGAGTAAACCGATGCCACAATGCTATTGTTCTTGGTATTAACCAGGTTAACGCGTGCCCTTAGCGGCTTGAGCGATAGCGCATCCTTAACTGTACCCCTTAGGTTTGTTCGTCGGATTTGTGTAACTCCCTCGGCAGTTAGGTCCTGAGCCGATGGGCTAAAGTTGATACGGCGTATCTTTTCATCAAACACAAAGTTTACCTCAAACTGCTTGTAGCCATTGAACTGAACCCGGAAGTTGTTCTGGCGTAGGTCAAAGTCCTGGTAAAAAATGTTGTTTATACTAACAATATACTCATCGGTTACGGGGGCATAAATAACAAACTCTCCATTCTTATCGGTAAGTGTGGAGTATGTATTTCCTCGGCTATCGGTAGCGGTTACCCTTACATTTGAAACATCAACTTTCCCTAATCCTGATAATTTACTACGATTTAGAATTACTCGACCAAAAACTTTGTTTTTTTCAACAAAAGGGATATACAGGGTCATATCCTTATTAAGGGTAAAATTGATGTCTATATCAGCTTTAGAGAATGTTCCAGCTTCATTACCAACAGGGTTATATGATAGTTCATAAATTCCTGCAGGAATATTTTCATAAACCACTTCGCCATATTGGTTTGAAAGTAACTCGCCGGAAGTAAAGTCAGCATATTCCATGGCCTCGCTATCAACCCTTTGAATATTTACAAGAACATTTTTAATTCCCGGTTCATTCTCATTCATTATCCTGTTACCGTTGAAATCCTTGAAAAATACTAGTTTCAAGGTGTGGAATTTCAGGTAGGGTTGTTGAATGCCAAACTCCTTACGAACGCTTGCCTCAAAGTACATATTCTGAAAACGCTCAACCGCCTCGGTTGGTGTTACCCTGGATTGTATGGTGTAAACATTTAAAAATCGTAGTTGCCAATCTTTGGGTAGATACCAAAAAATTTGAGAGGTTATGTTAGAATAGCTTGATTTAGAAACTAAATCGTTAGAGTACGAGATATTTACCTGCAGGCGCAGCATTTCTTTATAGATAAAGGAATCAAAGTAGGGCATAACCCTTAAAAGACGGTTTGGCCTGGAAGCATAATACCAGCTAAACTGCTCGTATACCGAACGTGGGCCATTGGTATACATGGCTTGAAAGCCCCAGCGTGGTTGTCGCAAATTGAGAGAGAAGTACTGATAATTAAATTTTGCACGTGTAGGGGGGATGGAGAACGTTGAATCAACAAAATAGATTGGTTTATGGATTACATTTACAAATCCAGTAAATACTTGTGCAGTTAAAGAACTACCGGGTTTTTCGCCTTTAAAACGGAAACCAACATTGTAATTATATACCAATGTTGAAAAATAATCTTGACCCCTTCTAATAACAGGGAAGATATCTGATGAATTAACTTCAAATCCTGGCCCCGTAAAAAAATGTATCCTGTTATTCGGGAAGTACCCCCAAGTAACCAACTGCTTATGGAAATTAGTAAATGGCTGTTTTACTAAGTTGTAGGTACGGTAATCGCCTGGGCTATTCCGGTTGTCAATTGCGTAGTACTGTATATAATTTTTATCATTAAGGGTATAAACAAATTGCGACATCAATTCGGACCGACCATTAAAACTTGAGTTTAGAAAAGGTTGACCAGATTTAAAACGAACTGATGCATTAAGTTTTCTGGTATTGAAATTTACATAAGCTGTATGGCCTAAAGCAACTTTATTATAAACAGTATCATTTGGCCTTCCAAATTTTACTTGATTGTAAGCAATATCGTAACCTAATCTTAGTCTTTTTATTGGTGCAAGCCTAAAACCAGTTAAACCAATAGTAGAGGTGAAATTCTCGTTAAGCGATTCTGTATAAACACCCCCTAGTTTAAAACCATAGTTTTGAGAGGGAGAAAATTCAAGTTCTGCTCCAAAATTATTTTGTGGATTTATAACCCTTTGAGTTGCAATGGCTTCAAACCTGAATTTTTTTATACTAATTCCAGCACTTCCGCCTCGTCCGTAAAGACTACTTTCAATGCTCTTATTAATATCACCTGCCTGAATAAAATATTTACCGTTTCTATAACCCACCCACATTCTGTTATAGCGATAAAGATTTTCAGCTGGTGTTGTATTATCGTTGTTATAAAAAAAGTAAATCTCCCTTTGTTTACGAAATAAAATATTACCTTGTATTATAGATGCATATGCTGGTTTTGCATAGTTTGAGAATAGCCCTCGGGCAAAAAGCTCTGCTATTAAAACCCTACGGGATTCGGGTATGTAATTTGTATAAGAATATGATAAATTTTTTAGCCAGCTGGTTGCGCGGAATGTGCTATCGATAGTTTTAGCTTGTATATTCAACTTAAATAAATCGCGGCTAGTTTGAATTTCTTTGTCCAAGTAAACGTCAAAAATAACAGTTGAATCGGTGTAAGGAGCTATATTAATATCCTGGATATAATTTTTTAATCGGGCAGTTCCAATGCCTAAGTAGTTGTCGGTTTCCAGATTAATACTTACAAGTTCCTCCCTATTACCCCTATTTTCAATTTTTACTTTAATGGGAGCATATCCCGTTTGTTGGTCCAAATACTCAAATCGGGTAAGAAATTTCACCTTAAGGTCAACCTCGCGGGGTACCTTTACAAAACTGTACTCATTCTTAATAAGATTACCTCGAGAGTCCGATATTGCTGCAATTATTGAGTACCCAATATCACCTCGAACATTTTCACCCACTGCTACCCTAACGGGTATTAGTGTTGAGTCGAGCGGGGGGAGTGTTAACTCTTGCTTCTCATAACCTAATACTTGCCAACCCGAAGGTACAGTAAGTTGAAAAGTAAAGGTTTGTGGTTGTGAGGATTGATTTATTACTTTAACAACGTTGAAAATTGTTTTTCCTTTGCTTGCTTCAACGCTATGCTTTACAAATTTAATATCAATTTTTTGTGGTTCGTAAGTGTTAAAAAACAAATATTGGCCCATAACATTATGGGCAATTAAAAAAAGTGGTAATAATACTATTCTTTTGTAACTCACTTTCAAAACATCAGGGGTTAATTTCCACCAATGTAAAAACTAGATCAACAAAGTAATAATCGGGCTGTCTACCCAATAAAGGGGTAGCGGGAGGTGTACCGCATTCATAAGTAATCACAATTTCGCCTGTTACAGGTAATGCACCCGGATCGCCACCTTCCACAATAATTTGATTAGCGCTGGATAGTGTAATATCGGTTGTTGTGGTACCGGGAATTGTAGTATTTGGTTTTACTTGTATTGCAGTAAGGGGAATATCAGGTGCAGCGCCATCCGATTGTATGGTGGCTGAACCAGCTCTTACCAATAGTCTCCAACCTATACTAGTCCCATCGCCTCCGGCATTAGAGGTATCCCTATAGTGGATATTTAATCGGGTCCAATTGTTTAATACTTTCCCTGATGAATACTCAGTAAGGGATTTAAAGCTAAATGCAACCGACCCTCCGGAAGTCACCCAGATCCTTTTAGTAATATTCTGGGCTATTACTTTACCTTTAAAAGGTAAGGTAAATACTAGTAATGTTAGGAAATATAAAATAAATACCTTACTACACAACCTACTACAGGCCATTACCGTTATGATTAATGCGAAAGGATAGGGCCTAAGCCCTATCCTGCTATTTAGGAACAAGCTCTAAAAATACATTGGTAATGTACCTATCGGGGGTTAAACTTTGCGCAAGTAGTGAACTTGCATTCATTGCTCCTTCAGAGGTGCCAAGTCTCCAACGAATAGTGAAATTATTCTTGTCGGCTCCACCGGCAGCGGCTCCGGCTACACCGGTTACAATATTCTGGGCCCCATTGGTCAATGCTAATACCGCGGCAGGCAAAGCCCAGTTGGCTGGATCGTTACCAGAACCTGATTCTGAAAGATCGAGACCTACATTGTTTAGAGGCATGGTATTAGCTGCATTGTCTTGCCCTAAAAAGTTAGCATCCTCAGCTCTAATTGTAACATCAAAGTCCTGAGAGGCTGAAACTGTAAAGTTTGTTTGGTAACGAGCATCATTACCCCCAGTATTTATACCAGAAGTGTATTGACCTATTGTGTTAACAACAAAATCAATGTTACCACCCGAAACAACCGTTAAGCGTAAAATTGAGTTCAGTGTAACCGACACAGGAATAATGGCCTGGTCGTTTACTGCCTGCCCAAAGCCAGCCTGGCTAAGGAGCAACATGGCTGCTGCAAAAAATAGTTTTCTCATAGCTGTAAGTGTTAAGTTAATAAATAGTGTTTAGAGAATTTAGTTCCAGTCAATTGAAATATTTTTTAAAAATAATATATTTTTTTTTTTTACATGCAAATTTTGTTGATAAAATCTTTGTTTTTGGAGATAAAAAGGTTGTTAGGCTTGGGGAAAGGGGGATGGGGAAAGTTAAAAGTGAAAAGTTAAAAGTGAAAAGAGGTTTGTTAACCGTGAACCGTGAGCCGTTAAACGTTTAACGGAATTGATCAACCATCAACTTACACTTGTCATCCTGAGCGTAGCGAAGGATCTATTGAATAGTGTGCAGTGTACAGTGTGCAGTGTATAGGGGTTTTTAGTGTTTGGTGTTTAGTGTTTAGTGAAAGTTTTTTTTCACTATCAACTATCAACCATCAACTGTCAACTCCGCTTGTCATCCTGAGTGAAGCGAAGGATCTCTAATCGGCTTCAATGAGATGTTTCGCTTGCGCTCAACATGACAATAGTCTTGTGAACTGATCAAAAACAAGTATCACAGAGTTACACAATGTAATACAGTGTTTCACAGAGTGAATGACATGACATTCACGAACAACGAGCACAGTTACCAGCCCCGTAGGGGCGTAATATTTGTAATACTAAGGCTAATCCTACAGGTAATGCGATGCACGCTATGGTATTCCAAAGATCAAGAGTGAAGCGTTGCATCGCAACAGAAAGATATTGCAAAGAGCGGTTTTCATGTTCTTTCTTGTCTTGATACAAGAAAGAACCAAAGAAAATCAAGGCTGAAAAGCCCGAACCGATGGGTGCCCCGTGGGTGGAACTGCCACGCGATACTATTCGCCACTCCTGTGGCGTGACTCATGTGGTATCGCTTACAAAGCCCACCGCCACGTTCCACCCCCGACCCATTGCCGGGTCAGGCTTTTATGCCAATGTTGCTTTTTCCACTCCATTCTCTCTTAGGAAAAAGGGTTTGGGTGAGGTCATATTCCACGAACAACTTACACGAATAACTTCATTTGTCATCCTGAGCGTAGCGAAGGATCTCTAATTGACCCTTGAGATGTTTCGCTTGCGCTCAACATGACAATAGTTTTGTGAACTGATCAAAAACAAGTATCACAGAGTTACACTGTGTAACACGGTGTTACACAGAAAGGCTTTCACGAACAACGAACAACTATTCACGAGCAACGAGCAACGTTTCCAGCCCCGTAGGGGCGTAATATTTGTAATACTAAGGCTAATCCAACGTGTAATGCGATGCACGCTATGGCATTCCAAAGATCAACACTGAAACATTGCATCGCAACAGAAAGGTATTGCAAAGAACAATTTCAGGAAACCCAATCAAAAGAGATAAAAGGTTAGAACGTACGAAAAGATGCTTCGGCTAGCTCAGCATGACAATAGTTCCACGAACAACGAGCAACTACCATCTACCTTTTGCTTTCAAGCATTTTCTGTAAGGCGTACATTTCGTCGCGGTAGCGGGCGGCTTCTATAAAGTTAAGCTGTTTGGCTTCAGCTTCCATGGCCTGACGGGTATGCTCGATGGCTTGGATGAGTTCATCGCGGGTCATGTACTTAACAACAGGATCGGCAGCATAGTCAACCTTTTCGGGTTCCACATATACCTTAGCAGCCGATTGCATGCTGCCCATTATTGGCTTATGGGCTTTGACTATCTGGGTAGGTGTGATGCCATGTTTCTCGTTGTAACGTAGCTGTTTTTCACGACGACGATTGGTTTCCTCAATGGTAATGCGCATGGAGTCGGTAATCTTATCGGCATACATAATTACCCTACCATTAATGTTTCGCGCTGCTCTACCAGCGGTTTGGGTAAGTGAACGCGCGGAGCGCAAAAATCCCTCCTTATCGGCATCGAGTATGGCAACCAGCGATACCTCAGGCAGATCGAGCCCCTCACGCAGCAGGTTAACACCAACCAGAACATCGAAGAGCCCTTTCCGCAAATCCTCCATGATTTGCACGCGCTCAAGGGTATCGACATCGGAGTGAATATACCTGCACCGGATATCGAGGCGGGTTAAATATTTAGTTAGTTCCTCGGCCATGCGTTTGGTGAGGGTGGTCACCAGTACTCGCTCATCGCGGGTAACGCATTGGTTTATTTCCCCAATTAAATCATCAACCTGGGTTTGGCATGGCCGAACAATAATTGGGGGATCGAGTAGGCCGGTGGGTCTAACCACCTGATCAACCACAATGCCCTGGCATTTTGTAAGCTCATAATCGGCAGGAGTTGCACTAACAAAAATGGTTTGCCCAACCAGCTGTTCAAACTCCTCGAACCTAAGGGGGCGGTTATCGATTGCTGCGGGCAGCCTAAAACCGTACTCTACCAGCGTTTGCTTGCGGGAGTTGTCGCCACCATACATGGCCCTGATCTGGGGTATGGTAACATGGCTTTCGTCAATAACAGTTATAAAATCGTCGGGGAAGTAGTCGAGCAGGCAGAAAGGGCGCATGCCTGGCGGGCGACCATCAAAGTAACGCGAGTAGTTCTCAATACCCGGGCAGTATCCAAGTTCGCGAATCATTTCCAGGTCGTACTCCACTCGCTCTTTAATGCGTTTGGCTTCCAGTAAACGCCCTTGGCTCTGGAAGAATTCAACCTGTTTAACTAAATCATCCTGAATTTGTCTGATAGCCTCGTTGATACGCTCCTTCCCAGCAATAAAAATATTTGCCGGGTAAATAACAGTATCGTCTAAAGTTTCAATGAAACGCCCAGAAACAGGGTCGAACTCCTCAATGGTTTCAATTTCATCGCCCCAAAAAATGATACGAATGCCCCTATCGCCGTATGCAAGGTAAACATCAACGCTATCGCCTTTAACCCTAAAGGTACCACGCTTAAACTCCACCTCGTTCCTTGAGTACAGACTATCAACTAGCTGGCGTAGTAAATGGTTGCGAGTAATTTTTTGTCCAACCCTAAGGTTTATCTTGCTGTTGTAGAAATCCTGTGGGTTTCCAATACCGTAAAGGCACGATACAGAGGAAACAACAACAACGTCGCGCCTTCCTGATAGCAATGAGGAAGTGGCGCTAAGCCTTAACTTTTCAATTTCGTCGTTAATGGAAAGATCTTTCTCAATGTAAGTATCGGTTACGGGTAGGTAGGCTTCCGGTTGGTAGTAGTCATAGTATGAAACAAAGTACTCAACGGCATTTTCGGGGAAAAAAGCTTTAAACTCTCCGTAAAGTTGAGCGGCCAGAGTTTTATTGTGGCTAAGCACCAAAACGGGTCTATTAAGGTTGGCAATAACGTTAGCAATGGTAAATGTTTTACCCGAGCCGGTTACCCCGAGCAGGGTCTGGTGCCTATCGCCACGTATCAATCCTTCGGTTAGCTGGTTTATTGCTTCAGGCTGATCGCCTGCTGGCTTAAAATCCGATATTAGCTTGAATTCCATATTCCACAAATGTAGTAAAAATAGTGTAAAAGTGTGCTGCGAATAAGATAATGAGACTAAACCGCGAAGTGAAATTCTAAGTTCAAGGTTTAGGAGTTTGTATCGCAAAGCAGGATTAAATATAAAGTTCAACGTTTCCAGCCCCGTAGGGGCTAAACATTTGTAATTCCAGGTCACTCCCGTATGTGTTGCGATGCACGCAACACTTTTCCCAGTAAGCAATACTGAAACGTTGCATCGCAACGCTAATGCATTGCAAAGATTGATTTATGCGTTCTTTCTTGTCTTGATACAAGAAAGAACCAAAGAAAATCAAGGCTGAAAAGCCCGACCCGATGGGTGCCCCGCGGGTGGAACTGCCGCGCGATACTATTCGCCACACCTGCGGCGTGACTCATGTGGTATCGCTTACTAAGCCCACCGCCACGTTCCACCCCCGACCCATTGTCGGGTCAGGCTTTTATGCCATTGCTTGCCTCTTCCGCTCCATTCCCTCTCAGGGAAAAGGGCTGGGTTGAGGTCGTTTTCCATATTCAACCCAGATGACCCCTCTAAATCTCCCCTGAGAGGGGAGACTTTAGCCCTGCAATTAGGTCTCCTAATTGCTTCACCCCTCTCCTGTCAGGAGAGGGGTGGGGGAGAGGTCGTTTTTCACGAACAGCGAACAACGAGCAACGCTTCCAGCCCCGTAGGGGCGAAACATTTGTAAATCCATGGCTACTCCCACATTTATTGCGATGCAGGCTGTGGTATTCCAATGAGCAAGAGTGAAGCGTTGCATCGCAACAGGAAATCAATGCAAAGAGCAGCAGTAGTATCGAAAAGCAGGCTAAAGGATAAAAGCTAAAGGATAATGGATAAAGTACTTGGCTAGGGAATAGGGATTTTGGATTCAAGATTCAAGATTATTCAAGATCGCCTCCCAAGATGTGGGATTATTGTGTTTTCTGACCCCTGATTTTTGATTCCTATTTACAAATTATATTCCAGTTGATTAGGAGAGGGTTTTTACCGTGTTTTCTATTTTAATAGCATTGATATACTTATCAATTACTTGAAGCAGCTCGTAGGCATCAATTGGTTTTGAAACATATGCCACACAGCCAGCCGCCATGCAATTCTCCCTATCGCCGGCCATTACGCAGGCGGTTTGTGCAATAATTGGAATACTAGGATTGTGTTCGTGTATGATTGTTGATGCCTGAATGCCATTCATGCCTTCAAGCTTTATATCCATTAGGATTAGATCAATTGAGTAATTGGTTTTGACAATATCAACAGCCTGTTGCCCATTAGTGGCAAAGTAAAGCTTAGCACCTGTTCGGCTTAAAAGGGCAGTAAGTAGAATGGAACTAGGTTTGTCGTCTTCTACTATTAAAATTTGTTTCCCTTTCCAGTTGAATTGTTCAAACGAGCCCATTTTGTTGCATTTGTAAACCAGGCTCAAGTTAAATCTTTGAAATAAGATGTGGAATAGAGAATTGCGGTTAATGTATGAAATGCATGCTTTGGTTTACGAAAATGCTTTTTTCGGGGTTGAAGTAAAAATTTTTGAAGCAATTATCGATTTTCCAGTGCCTTGAGCTGTTGAGGGGAGCCAGTGATTTTGAAAACCAGGTCGTTTTTTTGAACAATACATGCCTTGTTCCTACGGTCAATTTTAGTTAGATACTTCAGATTTATTATTGCTGAGCGACTTACACGGAAAAAGGGATACTGAAGTAACTGCTGCTCCACATCTTTAAGAGAAACCGAGACAACCTCATCCTTTCGGGAATGTAAGTGAAGAACAGTATAGCTACCGCTTGCCTCGCACCAGATAATGTCATCGGGATCAACAAAAAGAACCCCGTTGCGCATGTTAAACTTAAGTTTAGGAAACTCCTCAAGGTGCTCAAGCAGAAGCTCTGCTTTTGACTTATCGGTTTTGATGCCATTACGTTTTTTTTCACGGTAACGGGCAAGGGTATCATTTATATCGTCAATATCGATGGGTTTAAGCAGATAATCAAAAGCAGCATGTTTAATGGCTTTAATGGCAAACTGATTGTAGGCAGTTATAAATACAACTGTAGGGTTGTAAGGGGTATTGCGTAGCATTTGAAGGAGATCAAACCCTGAACCCCCGGGCATTTCTATATCCAGAAAAATAATATCGGGGTTATGCTGTTTAATTGATTTAAAGGCTTGTGTAATGTTTTCGCATTTGTCCAAAACCTTTACATCATCGCTACTTTTAAGTAGGAAATCAATCATATCCCTCGAGTTGGGCTCGTCATCAACAATTATTGTTGTAATGGCACTTGGCATTTTAGGTTATTTTTCTGTTATGTTTTTTAAATTAACAACCCTTTAATCAAAGATATAAAACATTTTTGGAATATAAACAAGGATAGTTGCAGATTTTTTTAGTTGATGGTTGATGGTTGATCAATTCCGTTTAACGGTTCACGATTTACGGCTCACGGCTCACGAACCTCCCCTAGCTTTTCCTTAAATTCTAAATCTAGTAAAATCCCATTTTAAATTGCCACATCCGACTAAATTGATTAGTTTTGCATCACAAAATCAAGCTAAAACAGAACAGTATATGAAGTTTTTTATTGACACAGCAAACCTTGATCAAATTCGCGAGGCAAATGATCTTGGCGTTCTTGATGGCGTTACTACCAACCCATCGTTGATGGCAAAGGAGAATATTCGTGGTGCTGAGAACATCAAAAAGCATTACGTAGACATTTGCAACATTGTAAAGGGCGATGTAAGCGCTGAGGTAATTGCAACCGATTATGAGGGGATGATACGTGAGGGTAAGGAGTTGGCTGCCTTGCATCCTCAAATAGTGGTAAAGGTTCCGTGTACCAAGGATGGCATCAAGGCCATCAAGTATTTCACCGATAATGGAATACGTACTAACTGTACTCTTGTGTTTTCAGTTGGACAGGCCTTACTTGCAGCCAAAGCAGGAGCAACATATGTTTCACCATTTATTGGTAGACTCGATGATGTATCGACCGATGGGGTTGAGCTAATCCGAAAAATTGTTGATGTTTACAATTACTACGAATTTAGCACCCAGGTTTTAGCTGCTTCAATCCGTCATACCATGCATATTATCCAGTGCCTTGAGGCTGGCGCCGATGTTGCTACTTGTCCGCTTAGCGCAATTCTTGGTTTACTTAACCACCCATTAACCGATATTGGTTTACAAAAGTTTTTAGATGACTATAAAAAGGTGAATGGCTAATGCCTGAATGCCTCTACATAACAATGCACCCCCAGAACCCCAACCCACGGGATATTGACCGAGTGGTTGCGGTTCTGCAACGGGGTGGTGTTGTTATTTATCCCACAGATACGGTTTACGGTATAGGTTGCGATATTACAAATGTAAAGGCAGTTGAACGGGTTATTAAGCTTAAAGGGCTTAAGCCCAAG
Source organism: Tenuifilum sp. 4138str (assembly GCF_041102575.1). Classification (NCBI taxonomy): domain Bacteria; kingdom Pseudomonadati; phylum Bacteroidota; class Bacteroidia; order Bacteroidales; family Tenuifilaceae; genus Tenuifilum; species Tenuifilum osseticum. The sequence continues at coordinate 105,166 of NZ_JBGCUE010000005.1, forward strand.
GATGCCCATTTTTCATTTATATGTAAGGATTTAAGCAATATTGCCGACTTTGCCAAGGTTAGCAACCCTACATTTAAATTGATGAAAAAGAATTTACCCGGTCCATTTACCTTTATCTTACCGGGTTTGCACAGGGTTCCCGATTACTTTTTGAGTAAACGGAAAACGGTTGGCATTAGAATACCCAATCACCAAATTCCCTTGGAGTTGGTTGATAGGTTAGGTAATCCTATCCTGACAACATCGCTAAAGGATAGCGATGAGGTTGTAGAGTACACCTCCGACCCTGAGCTCATTTATGAAAATTACAAGAACCTTGTAGACATTGTTATCGATGGAGGTATTGGAGGAAATATCCCTTCAACCATTGTTGATTGCTCAGGCGATGAGCCTGTAATTCTTCGCGAAGGGCTTGGCGAACTGGTTTTCTAGATCATCATGCAAAAGGTATCCCTTGCAATTTTAGCTGGCGGCAAGTCGAGCCGATTAGGGGGGATTGATAAAGCTCTTATAACGGTCGACGGGATTCCCTTAATAAGCAGAATTTACAATACATTTAGAGCTGAGGTTTCGGAGGTAATTGTAATTTCAAACAGTAGCAGGACCTATCCCGTTGATGCACCCATTTTCCCTGATAAAATTCTAAATTGTGGGCCTCTTGGCGGTATCCATAGTGCTTTAACCAATGCTGCTAGCAACTTGGTTTTAATAGTCTCTGTTGATATGCCATTTGCCAGTAAGGATATATTTCAGCAGCTACTGAACATCTACCAGCAAAGTAATGCCGAGGTTGTAGTCCCCAAACATGGCGATTTTCTGGAACCCTTGTTTGGGTTGTATAGCAAAACACTTGTATCAAGAATTAAAAGTATACTTTCCGACAAACAAGGACATCCAATAACAGAACTTTTAAGCCAGTCAAACACACAATACCTGGAGTTACCTGACGATTTTCAGACACGGATGTGGTTTTATAATATTAATACCCCCGATGACCTAAAGGCCTTAGAGCTATAATTTGTAACCTGCAAACAACCTTTGGTTCTCAACCGTTTGCGTTAAAATTTGTTGAATATTCAAATTTTACATTAACAAATTGTTCAATTTTAAGTACCTTTGTTTGGCTGAATTTTATGCTCACAATTCATAATAACTAACTTTAACTAGCTATGACAAAAATTAAAGTTGCAATCAATGGATTTGGACGAATTGGCCGCAACGTTTTTAAGATTGCGCTTGAGCGTCCCGAACTTGAAGTTGTAGGTATCAACGATTTAACCGATACTAAAACTCTTGCCCACCTGTTAAAGTACGATTCTACCCAGGGTCGTTATGAGGGTAAGGTAGAGTTTGATGCCGAAAACCTAATTGTAAACGGTAAAAAGTACAGGGTAACAGCTGAGCGTTCGCCCCTTAACATCAAGTGGAGCGAAACTCCCGATGTAGTTATTGAATCGACTGGTATTTTTACCAAGCGCGAAAGCGAGAAGGGCGGCTATGGCGACCATATCAAGAATGGTGCTAAAAAGGTAATTCTTTGCGTACCTGCAAAGGATGAAATTGATAGGATGATTGTTCTTGGCGTAAATGATGAGGCATTACAGCCAACTGACCAATGCGTATCCAATGCCAGCTGTACAACCAACTGCTTGGCTCCGGTTGTAAAGGTATTGAACGATGCTTTTGGTGTTGAGCGTGGTTTCATGAACACCATCCACTCATATACCAACGATCAACGTATTCTTGATGCCCCTCACAGCGATTTGCGTCGTGCTCGTTCAGCAGCCGTTTCACAGATTCCTACCACTACTGGTGCTGCAAAGGCTGTAGGAAAGGTTATTCCAGAGTTGAAGGGTAAACTCGATGGTCTTGCTGTTCGCGTTCCAACCCCAAAGGGTTCACTTGTTGATTTTGTAGCTGTGCTGAAAAAAGAGGTGACCAAGGAAGAGGTTAATGCTGCTATGAAAAAGGCTGCCGAAGGTCCTATGAAAGGTATTCTTGAGTACACTGAGGATCCTATTGTATCGGTTGATATTATCCACAACTCCCACTCATCAATTTTCGATGCTCAGAGCACAATGGTTATTGGCAACATGGTTAAAGTTCTTTCATGGTACGATAACGAATGGGGATACTCAAACCGTGTGGTAGACCTAATTCATAAGCTATTTAAATAATAAGCATTATAAATTTTGAAAAGGCTGCCTTCAAGCAGCCTTTTTTTATTGATAGTTGATAGGTAAAGTTCTGACCTATGTTTATCATTCAATATCGTTCAGATAAAAAAACAGACCCTCTTTTTGTCATAATGTCGTAGCGAAGGATTTCGGGCAACGGCAAGTGAGTATAGAAGAGAAAAGAGATGCGTCGACTGGGCATAGCATGACAATCGTGTCATGAACACCTAGCAAAAGAAAGCATCACAGAGTTACACTGTGTAATACGGTGTTTCACAGAGCGTGTGACGTGATATTCACGAACAACGATTCACGAACAACGAACAACGTTTTCAGCCCCGTAGGGGCGTAATATTTGTAACTCCATGGCTACTCCCACAAGTATAGCGATGCACGCAATACTTATACCAAAGAGCAAAGGTGAAGCGTTGCATCGCAACAGAAAGGTATTGCAAAGAGCGTTTTAAATGTTCTTTCTTGTCTTGATACAAGAAAGAACCAAAGAAAATCAAGGCTAAAAAGCCCGACCCGATGGGTGCCCCGTGGGTGGAACTGCCGCGCGATACTATTCGCCACGCCTGCGGCGTGACTCATGTGGTATCGCTTATTAAACCCATCGCCATGTTCCACTCCCCGACCCATTGCCGGGTCAGGCTTTTATGCCACGGCTTGCTTCTTCCGCTCCACTCCCTCTCAGGAAAAAGGTCTGGGTTGAGGTTGTTTCCCATATTCAACCTAGATGACCCCTCTAAATCTCCCCTGAGAGGGGAGACTTTAATTCACGATAAAGCTTCCTTATTGCGCTCCCCTCTCCTGTCAGGAGAGGGGAGGGGGTGAGGTCGTTTTTCACGAACAACGAACAACGTTTTCAGCCCCGTAGGGGCGTAATATTTGTAACCCAATGACTATTCCCATGTATTGCGATGCACGCTATTGAATTCCAAAGAGCAAGGGTGAAGCGTTGCATCGCAACGGAAAGGCATGGCAAAGAGCGATTTACAAAAAAACAACAAGAATTAAAGGTAAAGAGATGCTTCAGCTAGTTCAGCATGACAAGGGAGCAGAAAGGAAGGTAGGGTTTTTGTCATCCCAAGCAAAGTCGAGGGACTTCTTCAAATGATTGAAGAGAAAAGAGCAATGAAATGCTTCGGCGAAGTCTATCCCGATAAATCACAACAACGTGATGTTTCCCTTGCGCACAATTTGACAAATATCCTTAACTAAACGACACTGAATCTTTAATTCATAATGTTGGTTTTTGCGGCACTCTATAGGCTCTGACCTATTCATACCTAAGTGCTTCAATGGGATCGAGTTTCGAGGCCTTTACGGCAGGGAAATAACCCGAGGCTAAACCAACCAAAAATGAAATTACCAAACCGCCTAGAATCCAACCCCATGGAATTATGAAAGGGCTACTGGTAAGTATGGATACGAGGTTTCCAATTAGAATCCCAAGGAATACACCAAGCAAACCACCAAGCTGACAAATAAGAATTGCCTCAAAGAGGAACTGCTGTTTAATCTCCGACGATTTAGCGCCGATTGCTTTACGGGTGCCTATTTCGCGGGTGCGTTCAGCAACAGCTACAAGCATAATATTCATAAGCCCAACCGCTGCACCAATAAGTGTAATTATACCAATAACGGTTGCTGCTATGGAAACAAACTTAAGGTTTTCTATAAGGAGTTTGGCAAGGTTGTCGCTTTTCTCAATGTTAAAATCGCTCTCATCGGTTGCCGAGAGATTCCGTACAATTCGAAAAATACCTTCGGCTTCGCTTACTGCAGCTTCAAGCAGTTTAGGATCGTAGGGTTGTATGCTTATTGAGTAGTTCATGTTTGGGCGCGAGAAGAATGCGGCAACGTTTGTGTATGGCAGGTAAACCGAACGGTTTGGACCGCCTCCAAATCCTGAACCCTTATTTTTGAGCACCCCAATCACCCTGTACTTTCCACTTCCTACATTTATAAACTTATCGATTGGGTTTTCGTTCTTCATAAATAGCTTGTTAGCCACTTCTTGGCCAATAATAGCAACGTGTCGGCTATCCAGTATATCAATTGATGAGAAATTTCGGCCTCGTTCAATTTCAACACCCGATACTTTTATAAATTCCTCATCAACACCCCGAACAGATATGTTGGGATTAGTTTTTTTGGACATGTACTTAATGGTGCTTGCACCTGAAGCATACACCGAGATTGACACATCGGCGGGGAATCGGTAATCTTCCTTGAACTGTCGGGCCTGTTGTAAGGAGATGTATGAATAGTTTTTCTTCCTGTATCTACTTCCAGCAATATTTACATTCATTCCACGACTCTGAATGGTAAAAGTATTTGCACCCATACTAGTGAATGAGCTGGTTAAGCTACCCTCAATTGATTCAATTGCGGTTAGGATGCCAACTAAAGCCATTATTCCTAATGAGATTATTAGAATGGTAAGAATGGATCTAAGCTTTGTGGCTAGAATTGAGTTTAATGAAATTCGAAAAATTTCGCCGTATAGGGTTAAAATCCGCTTCATGTTTTTGAATATTTCTTTTTCAAATTTAGGTATAAGTTTAAACTTTCTGGTTCACTAAAAGCTAAATCATACAAATTGAAACAAAAAATCGATTAGGTTTGCAGATCAATAAACATTCGACATGAAATTAGAAAAAAGGATTAACGCGTTTGTTAAGCTCGGGCAACAGTTACCCGTTGCGGTTCGTGATCCAAATCACCCGTTAGGACATAATGCCCTTACTGCTCAACATATTAACCCGTGGTTTACTCCTGAAAATGTGATTTGTGCGGTTGACTCAATTGCCCATGAGTGGCTACACACCGATAAACTTGAAGAGTGGATAAAAGTATATCCGGAACAATACTTTAACCCAGACCTTAAAAAAAACGTTGGGGTTATAATGGCAGGGAATATTCCCCTGGTTGGATTCCACGATTTTCTGTGTGTCCTCATTGCTGGCCATAAAATCATTATCAAACTTTCGTCAAAGGATGGGGATTTAATGGGGGCTGTTGCTAAAATGCTGATTGACATTGAACCTGCATTTGGCGATTGCATCCAAGTATCCGAAGGCCCAATTAAGGGTTACGATGCGGTTATAGCAACGGGTAGCGATAGCTCAGTTCGCTACTTTGACTTTTACTTCCGGAACTACCCATCGTTGATACGTGGGCATAGGAATGGGTTGGCATTACTGTCGGGCAATGAAACCGACGATGAATTAGCACTACTTTCCGACGATATTTTTACCTATTTTGGCCTAGGATGCAGAAATGTGTCAAAACTACTTGTCCCTGAAGGGTATAATTTTAATAGGCTAATTGGTAGTATGAGTAGATGGAAAAATCTTGTAAATCACCATAGGTATGCCAATAATTACGAGTATAATAGAACGATACTGTTAATGAACCAAACACCCCACCTCGATACAGGTTTTGCCCTAATTGTGCCAAATGAGAAACTCGATGCTCAGGTTGCCACGGTTAACTACCAGGAGTATTCGGGGATTAATTCGGCTATTGATTATATCAAAGTAAACGATTCAAAAATTCAATGCGTTGCTACGCAGCTAAGTATAGACCATAGCCGGAGAGTTCAATTAGGCGATACCCAAAAACCTAAGCTGAACGATTACTCCGACGGAGTAGATACCATTGAGTTCTTAGGAACATTAGGGTAAATGGTTTTTTCCTCGAATTTTTTAGAAATGTTCAATATTGATGCTATTTTTGTATTAATAAACTTATTGCGATGATTTACAAGTTTAGAATGCTATCGGACGAGGATGAGCTATTCCTGCGCGATTTTGAGGTAGATGCAGATAGTACTTTTTACACTTTCCATAAGGCTATACAGGAAAACCTAGGTTTTGACCCTGGTCAGCTAGCCTCGTTCTTTTTGGCCGATGAGCAATGGAACAAGGGGATGGAACTTACGCTGATTGACATGCAGAACGATACCGAGATGGCTGCCATACCCATGGATAAGGTAAAAATTAAGGAGTTGATGTGCAACCGTAGGGAGCGTTTGCTTTACGTGTACGATATTTTTACTGACCGAAGCCTTTTCATTGAGCTAATTGACATACTTGAACCCAATCCTGCTGTGAAATATCCGGTTTGTACCGCATCGGTTGGCGATGCACCTATTCAGCTAGCTGAGGATTTTGCCTTTGAGGAAGATATCCCACTTGAAGAGCCCAATGAAATAGATGATATTTTTGATGAGTATAACGATGAAGATGGGTTGGGCAATTTAGGTTTTGAGGATAAGGATGAGTGGTAACCTACTTCATTTATTCCTTCATTTTAACCTGGGCTGATTAATGTCCTTACCCGATAAATATCTGATTGTTCTTTTGGGACCAACCGGAGTGGGGAAAACGGAGTTGAGCCTTAAATTGGCTAAACACTTCAATACACCAATCATTTCGTGCGATTCCCGTCAGTTTTACCGGGAGATGCGAATAGGTACAGCCTTTCCCACGGAGTGGGAATTATCGCAGGCGCAGCATTACTTTATTGGGCACAAGTCGGTTGCTGAACGTTACAGCTGTGGCATGTTTGAGCTCGAGGCACTCGACTTGCTCAAGCAAATCTACCTTAGCAACGATTTTGCAATACTTGTAGGCGGTTCAGGGCTTTACATTGATGCGCTTCTAAATGGAATTGACGATTTTCCCACACCTGACCCTGAGCTGAGAAAAATGTTACAGCAACAGCTAAAAACCGAGGGTATTGAGAGCTTAAGGCATCAGCTTAAAATACTTGACCCAGAATACTACAATCAGGTTGATTTGAAGAATCCGCAAAGGGTATTAAAGGCTGTTGAGGTTTGCCTGCAAACAGGCAAAACCTTTAGCTCATTTTTAACAGCACCCAAAAAGGAGCGACCATTCATACCCATAAAAATTGGTTTAACCCGACCGCGCGAAGAGTTGTATGAGCGAATAAATAAAAGGGTTGACCAAATGATTGAGCTGGGTTTGGTTGATGAGGTAAAGCAACTTGTAGGTTTTAGAAATTATAATGCCCTTAATACGGTAGGTTACAAGGAGATATTTCAATACCTCGACGGTGAAATAACCCTTGAACAGGCTATAGAACTTATTAAGCGGAATACACGTCGGTATGCCAAACGGCAGCTGACATGGTGGGCTAGGGATAACGACATTTGTTGGTTTAACCCCGATAATCAAACCGAAATAATTGAATATATCGAAAGGTTATGCAGAACCAAGAACTAGCAAATAAGCGCAATTCCGAAATATTCCTTGAGGTTTTCACTGAAATTGAGCGGAGCCTAAAGGAAATATGCAAGGATGAATATACTACCAATTTTTCGGACTTGCTGCGCAAAGCTCGTAGCTTAAACCAGGTTGTGAATTACTATGCATCGGATTTAAAGGAATTCTCGCAGCTTAGGAATGCAATAGTTCATACCCGCAGGCAGAATTTCATAATTGCTGAGCCCCATCCAGATGTTGTGCAGGAAGTTATTCACATCAAAAACCTGCTGCAAAACCCGCCGGTTGTGAAAACAGTAATGAAGTTAAATCCCTATAGTGTATCACCTAGTGCTTCTGTAAAGGAGGTTTTAACTACCTTCGCCGAAAAGGGATTCATGCGATGCCCGGTAGTGGAAAACGGCAAAATAATCGGACTTATTACAGCCAAAACCATTGCGCGATGGTTGGTTAATAGCTCTGGAATAATTGATAACACTCCGGTTAGTCAACTTTTAAATTATATCGATGATGACGATTACTGTATAGTATCGGAAAATACCGATGTTGTATCGTTGATAGGCCTTTTCAATAATTCAGTTCGAAATGGTGCTTACCTGCAAGCGGCTTTAGTGACGCAGAAAGGTAAACCCGACAGTTTACTGGTTGGAATTATAACCCCAAGCGATTTCCCTTCTATTATTGGGCAATTAAAAGTTAAACATTAGTTTTGTACGGATTAGGGGCAAGTAGCCTTGAAACCGTATTATATCAAAACACTATGAACATGGAACAGGAAAAGAAAAAGAGTGAATTTCCGCATACCTATGTAATTATTTTTGCTCTTATTGTTTTTGCTGCGGTTTTGACCTGGTTTGTACCGGGGGGAGAATTTGCCAGGGAGGTAAAGAACGTTAATGGTATCGACCGTGAGGTAATTGTCCCGGGTTCCTTCCACCAGGTTGATAATCAACCACAGACCTGGCAAGTGTTTACATCTATTTTTCAGGGAATGAAGCGAACTTACGATATCATTTTTTACATTCTAATGATTGGTGGGGCATTTTGGTTGCTCAATGAGAGTAAGGCGCTTGATGTTGCTATTCTTTCGTTCCTAAACTTTACCAAACGTATTGAGCGGTTTAAACCGCTAAAGGTGATTGGTGTCGATAATCTTGTTATAACACTAATTATGATTTGCTTCAGCTTTTTTGGTGCGGTAATTGGTATGAGTGAAGAAACCATTGCTTTTGTTGTGATTTTTGTACCGCTTGCCATAAGTATGGGCTACGATTCCATTGTGGGAATAAGCTTATGTTTCCTGGGTGCGGGTTTAGGCTTTGCAAGCGCCTTACTAAATCCTTTTACCATTGGTATTGCTCAGGGTTTGTCGGGGATTCAGCTATTTTCGGGCATTGAGTATAGGTTTGTTATATGGTTGGTTATAAACACTATAGGCATTGGCTATGTGATTTGGTATGCCCGTAGGATTAAAAAGAATCCAAAACTATCGCCCGTTTATGAAATTGATGAGTACTGGAGGCACAAAGCGGCTCATGAGGAGAACGGAACCAAATCAAAACCCGGCAAGAGCGCGTGGGCTACATTTATTGGGCTAGCGGTAGTTTTTGCCATTTTTTCATACTATTACCCAATAAGCCATTTGGTTGTGGGGCAAAGCATCATCTCTGTACCAATTATTCCGATTGCTACGGTTGTATGGATTTTGGTTGGAATTTTGGCGCTAAGACATTCGGTTCAGCTTTTCATAGTTAATATACTGCTTTTCACCATTCTATTTTTGATAGTGGGTGTAATGGGATATGGCTGGTATATCAAGGAGATAGCAACACTCTTCCTGGTGATGGGTTTGCTGGCTGGGATTGCATTTGGAAAAAATGCAAACGACCTTGCACGTTCGTTTATTGCTGGAGCAAAGGATATCATGTCGGCAGCACTTGTTGTTGGTTTGGCAAGCGGTATTGTTGTAATACTGGAGCAAGGGCGTATAATCGATTCACTGCTGAACTACTCGGCCGAAGCTATGATGGGTTATGGTAAGGTTACATCCATTGCCATTATGTATGTATTTTACAATCTATTGAATCTCATAATTGCATCGGGTTCGGCTAAGGCTGCGCTTACCATTCCATTGATGTCGCAGTTTTCCGATTTAATTGGGATAAGCCGTCAAACCACGGTAACGGTTTACCAGCTAGGTGGAGGTTTCACAAATCTAATAACTCCAACATCGGGGGTAATGGTTGGAGTGCTTAGCATTGCCCGTATTCCTTACAACAAGTGGTTTAGGTGGTTCCTTCCCTTAATGATAATACTTATTATTACCGGATTCCTACTACTTCTACCAACTCTATTCGTTCCGCTAAGCGGATTCTAGAAAAGTGGCCAGGAATTACTGTGAAACTCTGAAACAGGTGTGAAGAACATTAAAAACCTGCAATGCGGGGCGGTAACTTTTTATTCATGTTCATACCCAATCCATCATGATTTCCTGTAAAAATGTTACCGCCTCTCCATTTTCATCAGCCCAAATTATTTTGTTAATTCATGGAACTTCGGTTTAGCTGTTCACTGTTCACTATTCCTCTAACTTCCTCTAACTTCCTCTAACTTCATCTAACTTCCTCACATTCCGGCTCATTCCGATTCATTCCGACTCATTCAGGTTCATTCAGGTTCATTCCAACTCATTCCTCTAATATTAGCCCATTTGTATTTGTTAATTCATAGTACTTCGGTTTAAATATTTCTATTCATTCTATTAGTTGTATCTACCTATTAAAAAAATCCTTAGTTTTGAGAAAACCATAAAACTAAATCTATGAGGAAGTTAATACTACTTGCTGCGATACTATTTACCGTTACGGGATTATTTGCCCAGCAAACCAGCGATGACAAAAAAGTTGAAAAAGTAAAATCGGGTTGGAATGTTGGAGGGTTACCCGTGGTAGCCTACGATACCGACCTTGGTTTTGAGTATGGAGCATTGGTAAACCTTTTCCACTACGGCGATGGTACAATTTACCCCAAGTACAAGCATAACGTTTACGCTGAGGTCTCGCGCTTCACTAAGGGTAGTGGTATAAACCGATTGTTTTACGATTCAAAGTATGTTATTCCCGGGCTCAGGGTGACTGCTGACCTTTCGTATTTAACTGATAAGATGTATGACTTTTATGGTTTTAACGGATACGAATCGGTATTCAATTTGGACTGGGCCGATGACGAAAGCGCCGATTACCGCAGCCGTGCATTCTATAAGTACGATAGGAAACTGTTGAGGTTTACTACCGACCTGCAAGGGAAACTAAAAAACGAAAAGTTTGGCTGGGTTGCCGGTATAGGCCTGTATGATTTTAAAATTGATACGGTTGATGTTGACAAGCTGAATAGGGGGAAAGATGAAGCCGATAAGTTACCCTATGTAGGAGGTGGACTTTACCAGCGCTACATTAACTGGGGATTGATTGGTGAAGATGAAAAGAATGGTGGATTTGTTACCTACCTGAAAGTTGGTGCGGTTTACGATACTCGCGATAACGAACCCAATCCCATGAAAGGGATGTGGACCGAGGCGGTTATAACCTATGCTCCGTCGTTTTTAGGCATTGGAAGTAAGTACCAGCATGCAAAGCTAAGTATTATTCACCGTCAGTATTTCACATTAGTTCATGAGAGGCTATCGTTTGTTTACAGGCTGGGTTATCAGGGAACCCTTTTCGGAACATGCCCGTTCTACCTGCAACCCAACATGACAACAATTTTCTTAAGGGGCGCAACCAACGAGGGGCTTGGTGGTGCTAAAAGCTTGCGTGGTATAATTCGTAACCGGGTAGTGGGCGATGGAATTGCCTATGGCAACTTTGAAATGCGTTGGAAGTTCGCTCGCTTTCACTTCATCAACCAAAACTTTTACCTATCGCTTAACGCTTTTGTAGATGGTGGTCAGGTGGTACGTAAAGTTGATGTTGAGGTACCCAATTTTATTGAGGTTCCATACTCCCCATCGGATTACTTTAGCAATGACAAAGAGAAATTGCATACCAGCTGGGGACTTGGCTTGCGTGTTGTGATGAACCAAAACTTTGTAATTGCAGTTGACCATGGTCGTGCTATGACCAAGGACGATGGACTATCAGGAACCTACATTGGACTTAACTTTTTATTCTAGCTGCTAACTGAAATTTTAAAGCCGGCCTTAGGCCGGCTTTTTTATTGAATGGTTTTTAGAAGTTCGGCTATGGCAAACCCAAGGTAATTTCCTACAGCATAGCCAATAATTCCAATAGTTATCCCCGAAAGAATTACTTTTCGATTGTTTATTGCTGCAGCAACAACCGGAACAAATGGAGGAGAACAGATTAGAGCTGTGGAGGTGATTATAGTGGTATCGACATCTACCTTGAATATTTTTCCTAGTACAACCTGAAGGAATAACGAACCCAATACTGCAAGGGTAATGTATCCAAATAACCCGGGTGTTAAGCCTGCAAACCGGCTTATATCGGCCATGGAGGCTACAACCACACTAAATATCAGTATAAGGTACATCCCCGATTCAAAGGTTTTCTCAATGGCGTTTATCTTTTTAAAGGTTGATGCAACGATACTTAAAGTGGTAATGGTAAGTATAACAACCACAACTTGGCTATTTTTAGGCACCAAAAGCGATAAACCACCAGCAATGGCGAAAATAAGTATAGTTAATCCGTATGCTTTTAGCAAAGGGTAAAATATTTCACGCTTAAAAATTCCCCAGAATGGGTCGCTGCCGTTAGTGTACTCAACTTCCTCCATGTTATCATCCTTAAAGGCTGGCAGGAATAGCGAGAAGAACTTTTTCCCAACAGTCATTAAAAACGCAAGGAAAACTGTGGAAATTATCATGTCATAGGTATGGGTAAGGATGTAAACGTCTGGATCAACATTTAGCATCATTTTGAGCGATGCTAGGTTGGGAGTACCTCCTGTATATACTCCAATAAGCATTCCGCTTACTTTCCATAAATCAGCCATTCCTTTGCCCATGAAAATAAAGTAACCTGCAATTACAATTGCTACTACCGATGTTATTCCGATTAATAGCGATACCATGGCTTTCCCTGCCATACTTTTCCATTGCTTCAGGTTTGAGGAGAAGAGCAACAATGGAATGGCTAGTGGAACTGTTATGGTTGTTAGGGTATCCTGAATACTTCCAGCCCATTCGGGTAAAATACCAATGTTGCCTACTATTAACCCCACCAGGTATGCAATAAATACAGCCCCTAATTTGTTGACAAAAGGAAACTTATGACATAGATGAAGAATAACAAACGGAATTAATAAGTAGAATAAAACAAGTAAAATTTGAGCCATTGTAAATTGATTTTAAAACCGGTTGTAAGTATAGCAATTTTTTTTAAAAACTGTTGATAAATAAATACGAACTTTCAGGTTGCATAATTAACATTTTTTAATTAACTTGGCTTGATTTTTTATACAGATAAGAATAAAGTTGCAGAAAATGAGGTTGTTTTGCTTTTCGGCGTTGCTAATTCTTTTTGCAACCACTACTCAGGCACAGGGTCAAACCCCTGTTTCCAATTACAACAAAGCCCTTGCCGACTCCCTTGGAGCCGATGAGTATGGTATGAAGTGGTATGTGATGGTTATGCTTAAGACTGGTACAAAACAGATAAAGAGTCGCGACTCGCTCCAGTGGCTATACAAGGGACATGTTGATGCAATAAATGAGATGACAAACAGCGGAACGCTCATAGTTACAGGGCCAATGGGTAAGAATGATAAAAACTTCAGGAGCTTTTACATTCTTAACACAAGCAAAACAGAAGAAGCTCAAAAATTGATAAATGCCAATCCTGCAGTAAAATTCGGATTGTTCGATGCGGAGTATTTCTTTTGGTATGGCCCCGCTGCTTTGCCTACATACAAGCGTTTTCAGCCCATGGTTGAGGCTAAAAAGCCTTAAGGTAAAATAAGGGCTAAAGCATCACCTTTACTTCTAAAGTTACACTCGTCAAGTATTGCCGGTGCAGTGAACAAGGTATCCTGCTCTTCAGTAATAGCCTGACCCTTAACCAGAATACATGCTGAACCTGAAAAACGGTGTTTTTCACCATCATTCAGCTCAAATAGCTCTGCATTTCGGATAAGGGTTCTGAGCTTACGGATGGATTGTTCACTAAATTTTTCGTTTTGTTTAAGAAGCTCAAGAGCGATATCGGCAGAAGCGCTAAATTGCAGCAAACGTTTTGTTTCAGGGAATTTGTTGGTAAGCAACTTAATGGTTGAAGTGTTTATTTTGATCAGTGTAACAGGGGTCTCAGCAGTAAAGGTGTAACGTAGCTTAGAAGATATAAACCACTCGTATGCCCCAAAAACATCGGAAATCTCCTTTACGCCGGTTAGGGTTTCGGATTTATAGTAATTTACCGTACCATTGATGATAATATAAATACCATCGGGATCAGAGTCTTGTTTAGCTATGACACTTCCTTCGGGGTAAATTTTTAGCTGCCCTTTAGTGATTAGGAACTGCTGGGCATCTTTTGATAGATTGTTTAAGCCGGGAGTATTCCTAAGAGCAGCAGCCACCTTTAGTTCTGTGTTCTCCTTTAGGGAGGTGTCAATTAGTTGCTTCATTGAGGAGTGTATGTATGCCTGAATTCGTTCCACCTCATCGGGTTCCAGGCGTCCCTGTTTCTTTAAACGTTCTAACATTTCCTCCTGTTGGTTCAGGAGTGAGCGCGAGGCAAGTAAGGTTTCAATATTCCTACAAATATCTGGGTATTTCTCCCGTAAATTTCGGAGGAAGGTTTGCCCAGTAATGCGGTTCTCGTTTAGCTCATCCTCAAGGGCGCTAAGTAGTTCAGTTTCTTTCGACGACTCCGCTACCCCTAATGAGAAACCAATAATAAGGCTAGAAAGTGATTTTTGATTCTCTTCCTGAGCGGCCACAAAGGCTCTGGCACAATCATAACTCAATGCTAAACGGTTTAGGAATTTACGTTTCCAAATTCTGCCAACTAGCGGGAGATTCTGAAGCTTAGCTATTGTTTTGGGTGTAGTCCAAATATTTTCGATATCTTGTCGTTCCGAAAGGGGAATTTTTCCGCCAAAATCGAGCAGGGCATCAATTTGGTCAGAGAGTAGGTTTACCCCTTCGGAGCTAAGCATACCCATGCTGAACTGTCGCCAGTAACTTTCCTTCTCTTTCTGGAGCAGACGTTTACGGGTTTCAGCAATGGCATCTTCCAGGTTAAAGTGTTGAGGTTTTTCCTCCACTGCATTGGCATCAATAAGGAAACTCGATACTTTGTCCCAATCGGCTCCGGACATGTACCTATTTTCTTTGAACTTTTCAATTTCCTTCTCGCCGCTTAGCCTAATTTGTTGTAGCGATTGCATCATAAGGCCTGCCTTGATATCACCAATTTTGGAGAGGCCAAGCTTATCAATGAGCCAACGTACCGTAGTGGCGTTTATAAGTGAAGTCAAAATAACAATACCGGCAGTAAGTGATAGCAGCTGGTTGCGGGGTTCAAAGGGAATACGGCTATCAATGGCAACAATCAGTGCTAAGGCAAGCGCTACAGCGCCCCTTAGTCCACCCCACCATAGAACAATTGAATCTTTAAAGGCTATACCATAGCCAATTCGGCGCATCAGGGGGTAAAAAACGTAGATGGTTCCAAGGCGTGCAATATGAATGGTAACATATACCAGTAACAAAACTTTAAGGTCGCTTAAAGTGTAGTTGACCTGCTGCGCAATAACAACACCAACTATGATGAAAATTAGGGTGTTTGCAATAAATGCTGCCAATTCCCAGAACTCATGAAGGAAGTGGGTAACCTCAGGGCTGACTTTTGTTTTTCCTGGCCCTGCCATGGAAATACCCAATGTTACCACAGCAATAACACCCGATACGTGCAAAACCGATTCGGCAATGTAGAACGACAGGTAAGCAGCCCCAATCACTACAGTTATCTCTATTAACGCATCGTTAAATACTTTCTTAAGCCACGAAAGTATTCCCCAACCGATAACTGCTCCCACAAGCACACCGCCCAACGAAACCTTCAAGAACTCAATAAAGGCATTACCTCCAGCCTCGCCCGTAATTAGGCCAAATATGGTCATGAAGAGTACGATAGCTGTACCATCGTTAAGCATCGACTCGCTTTCGGTAATGGTTGAAAGCCTTTTGCTTGCTCCTACTTCCTTAAGGATAGCCACAACAGCCACCGGGTCGGTTGCGCTGATTATGGCGCCAAATAGGAAGGCAAGTAGTATTGTCCACTCGTTTAAACCAATACCTATCGATTTGATGAGCAGAAGAGCAAAAGCTGTTATCACAATTGCAACCATTATACCGGGAACGGCAAGTATTACCGCATTAACCAACGATTTTTTAAAGGTGTGTATGTGAAGGGCATAGGCTGCCTCGAAAATAAGGGTTGGCAGGAAAAGGTAAAGAATCAGGTGCGGGTCGATATTTCCTGCCCATTGAACCGCTTGCCCAATAATACCCAATCCAACAGCCTGTAGAACATCAAATCGGGTAAGCAATCCTAAAATCAGTCCAATAATTAAAAGCATAATGGTGTATGGTAATAACCCTTTGCTTAACAGGTGCCGAGTAGCAGTTCCAATAAACAACGATAGAATAATGAAAAGGAAAGGAGCAAGGTTTAGGCCGTGCCCTTCATGTGAGCCTTCGGTTACTTCATCTTGGTTCTCAATTTCCGAAACCATTTTGGTTGCATGAACAGCCTCAGTTTGACTCTTGTGTGATAAGCTATCGTTTTTAACATGCTCTTTTTGAATGGCAAACCCCAAATTCAGGCTTAGGGCTAATATTGTCGATAGAATAAGCAATCTTTTCATACCAAATGAATATTTTAAGCAATTTACGAAAAAAGGAGTGCAAGTCAAATATTTGTTTAAATCAGCAACCATTTGTTTAGATAGTTAGGAATAGTTTCCATATCAGATAGTTTTGGTTACATTTTGAAACAAAAATTAAGGAATGGGTAAAAAAATGTTAAAAAATATATGATAGGGTGATAAATATTTGATTAATTTGGCAGCCAAATTTTAAAAACATAAATACTAAAAAACAGATAATTTCTTATGGAAGCTTTACTTGGTAACATTTACTTTTGGATTGTTATTGCATACTTTGCAATAGTAGTAGGGGTATCGTTTTTAACCCGGAAAGTGGCATCGCGTTCGGTTGCCGATTACTTGGTGGCGGGCCGGAACCTTGGAATTTTGCTATGTTCAGTGGTAGTTGCTGCTGAATGGCTAGGCGGTATGAGCACTATTGGCGTTAGCGAAAAGGCTTTTCAGAAGCTCTCGTTTCAGCCAATTCTTTACAACGTGGCTACATCATTAGGTATGATAATCATTGGTTTTACCGTAGCTAAGCATTACCGCAAAAACAATGTTCATACTGTAAGTGAAATGCTGGAGCATCTCTTTGGCATTCATGCTAAAAGGGTTTCGGCAATTGCATTTCTAATTGCATACATAACGTTGGCATACGTTCAGCTCCAAACCGCAACCAGTGTAATGAGTTCTATATTTCAAATTGATTGGGTTTATGCTGTTATAATTGGTGCTGGTGTTATAACGCTTTATACCTATATCGGAGGTATGCATGCTTTAGCCATTACATCAATAGTTCACCTTGTAGTTATGTTTATTGGACTTGGAACAGCCATGGTGATTGGTGTTGTTAAAATTGGAGGTTTTGCGCATCTACAGGAATTGCTTGCCGCTAAAGGTGCAGTGGGTAGCATCTATAACCCCTTTGGTGTTAGCTTTAACGAGGCTTTCAGCTTGCTTCTTGGAGGAGTTCTTGGCGGAATGGCCGCTCAGGCAAGTATTCAGCCAATTTTTGCTGCCCGAACCCCTGAAGTTGCCAAGAAAGCTTCAATTCTATCAAGTGCTTATATTGCTCCGTTTGGGGTAATGGCTGCTATACTGGGTCTAATTGCTGCTACTGGTGTTTTTGAAATTGGCGCTAACGCTCCCTCTTTCACTGCAAAAGTTGCAATGACTAACCTTTTGGTAAACCCACAGTTCATTCATCCCATTTTGGGTGGATTGGCTCTGGCAGGTATTCTGGCAGCAATTCTCTCAACTGTTGGACCTGTTAACTTTGCTGTAGTTACCATTGCTACAAAAGATATCTATCATGGTTTTATTAACCCTGAGGCCGATGAGCAAAAGGTACTGCAAATTGCTCGTCGCCTGGTTATTATTGTTAGCCTTATTACTATTCCACTGGCATACTACTTCAAGGCGGGAGTGCTCGATTCAGCCTATATAAGCTATGCAATTCGTGCTATTGGTGCAATTGTAATTATTGCCGGTATTTATTTCAGGGGATGGATTGATGTTTTTACTGTAAAACTTGCATTTATCGGTGGTACAATAGCCGTATTCCTATGTATTGTAGCCAATAAGCTTAACTGGTTCCATCTCGATAAAACCTACGGAGCAGTTCTTTTCGCTTTAGCTGCCTTAGTATTTGGATATATCCGCAGAAAGTTTTTTGTAAAGGAGTAATTAACACTCGCAGATAATGCAACGAGGTCCACTATTTGGGATAAAAGTGCTTGAATTGGCCAACGTTTTGGCCGGGCCAAGTGTTGGAGTGGCTTTAGCCGAGATGGGCGCAAGCGTAATTAAAGTTGAAAACTCGGTTACGTGCGGCGATGTTACACGAACCTGGAAGTTAACAACCGAAGACCCTAAGACTGATATTTCGGGTTACTTCAGCTGCGTGAACTGGGGCAAAAAATCAATAGCTCTCGATTTGAATAAGCCCGAAGGGCTTGAGGTAGTTTACCGCCTGGCCAAGGTTTGCGATATTGTTTTAGCCAGCTACAAGCCCGGCGATGCCGAAAAGCTCAAGGTAGATTACAACACCTTAAAGCAACATAACAAGTCAATTATTTATGCCCAAATAACAGGCTATGGTCTTAAGAATAAACGTGCCGGTTATGATGCTATCATTCAGGCCGAAAGCGGTTTTACCTACATGAATGGCGAGCCCGATGGCCAACCCGTTAAGATGCCCGTAGCCCTTATGGATTTACTGGCTGGGCATCAACTTAAAGAGGCCATTTTGCTGGCTTTACTTAACCGGGAGAGAAAAGGTGAAGGAGCTTTCATTGAAACAAGCCTGATAAAATCAGGTGTTGCTGCTCTGGCCAATCAGGCTACTAACTGGTTGGTTGGTAACAAAATCCCTGAACGAATGGGCTCTGAGCATCCCAATATTGTACCTTACGGTAAAATATTCTATACAGCCGATGGAAAACCCTTAGTGCTTGCCATTGGTAACGATAAGCAGTTTGCTGAACTTTGCACAGTACTTGGAAAACCCGAACTGGCTACCGATGAACGTTTCTCAACCAATTTCAATAGGGTTAAGCACCGCATGGAGTGCAACAATGCTGTGCAAGAGCACATTTCAAAGTTCAATCGCGATTACTTATTGGCGAAGTTTGAGAAACGCGCTATTCCGGCTGGCGGAGTGTTCAACATGAAGGAGGTTTTTGAACTCCCTGAGGTGCAGGATTTAGTGATGGAGAGCAAAACAACATCGGGTATGCCAATAAAGGGATTACGAACAGTAGCTTTCAGTATGGGTGAAAATACTAAGCCCATTAAGCTTCAGGCTCCCCCGCATTACGGTGAGCATACCATGTCTGTTCTTAAGGAGATGCTGGGCTACTCAGCTAAGGAAATTAATAGTTTAATTGAAAAAAAGGTAGTATATGCACGAAAGTAAAAAGAACCTTGCTTTTATTGAT
Source organism: Tenuifilum sp. 4138str (assembly GCF_041102575.1). Taxonomy (NCBI): domain Bacteria; kingdom Pseudomonadati; phylum Bacteroidota; class Bacteroidia; order Bacteroidales; family Tenuifilaceae; genus Tenuifilum; species Tenuifilum osseticum. Next base: position 124,438 of record NZ_JBGCUE010000005.1, read on the forward strand.
GGTTCGAGATTAATAACCGAAGCCTTGGTACGGGCTGGCGCCGATACCTTTGTGGGCTATCCTATAACACCCGCCAACTTGCTTTACCTTTATGCCAGCAAGCGTTTCCCCACCATGCTGGCTGCCCCCGATGAAATTACCACGCTACAATGGATGAGTGGTTTTGCAGTGGCTGGTCATGTGCCTGTTACGGCTACCTCTTATCCCGGATATGCCCTGATGGTTGAATCAATTGGCATGGCTGCCATGATGGAGTTACCCATGGTAATAGTGCTAGTTCAACGTCTTGGACCAGCAACAGGTACCGCAACCTGCGGCGCACAGGGCGATTTGAATGTGGTTTATGGTACTATGTCGGGTGGTTACTCAATACCCACTTTTTCAATTAGTAACTATCACGATTGCTGGGAGCTATCGGCTAAAGCCGTGCACACTGCCATTGAACTTCGTACGCCGGTTGTGCTTCTAACATCAAAGGAGATGGTGATGACCCTTCAGTCGTTCGACTGGTCAAACCTTCCTGAGATTCAGCCCAAAAAAGTTAAGCACTATAAAGGTGAGGGGACTTACCTGCCTTACAAGGCTGATGAAACCCTGGTGCCTGACTTTTTACCAGTAAGCCAAAACAAGCATCAGGTTCGTATTACAGCATCAACCCACGATACCAAGGGAATCCTACAAAATGTTCTTCCGGAAGCCATTGAAAACACCAAGCGCCTTGAGCAAAAGTTGCGTAGGAATATTGATGAATATACCACATATGAGCTTGATGAGCAGCAAGGTTCTGAAACCTTAATTATTACCTACGACATTTCTTCGCAGGCTTCGCGCGAGGCTGTTGTTCACCTTAGAGAGAAGGGCAAGAAGGTTTCGCTTTTGGTAGCAAAAACACTTCTTCCAATACCACAGATTTATGTTGATATTGCTAACCGCTATACCAGAGTGGTGGTGGTTGAGGAAAACCTTACCGGGCAACTGCGTCACCTGCTGTTTGGCGCTGCCGGCCGTAAGGGTGTTAGCGGTGTAAATGGAATTGCTAAAATGATAAGTCCAACCGAAATAGTTGAGGAGGTAATGCGCTATGAGTAATACCCGTTTCTTAACCGATGCCCAGTTACCGTTTTGCAAGGGTTGTGGGCATGCGTTGGTAGCCCAAAATACTGAGAAGGCCTTACAAAAACTTAATGTCAACCCCCTCGACGTGGTACTGGTTACCGATATTGGATGCCATGGAATTGTGGATAAGAGCTTCCTAACGCATACCGTTCATGGGCTGCATGGTCGCTCATCGGCTTTGGCTGCCGGTATTACTGCGGGTTTAAATAATCCCGGCAAAAAGGTGATAGTTTTCACCGGCGATGGTGGTGCAACCATTGGCATGCAGCATTTGATTGGTGGAGCTCACTTGGGCTTTGACATGACAGTTGTGGTACACAACAACATGCTTTACGGTATGACCGGTGGTCAACCATCTGAGTTTACCCCGTGTGGTTTTAAAACGCCTACTCTCCCCGAGGGAAGTACAAAACCTGGCTATGACATCTGTGAGCTAATGGTTGCTGCTGGAGCATCGTACGTTGAACGTGTGATTGGTATTGGCGATTATTCCGATTCGCTGGCCAAAGCATTTACAGCCCCTGGGTTCTCACTTGTTGAGGTCATGGAGATTTGCCCCAGCTACGGTGTAAAATCGAATCCGGGAATGAAGCTTAGCAAGCTCGTTGAGGATGCCGGTTGGAACGTTAAGGTTTATGCCGATGGCAAGGGTAATTCGTTCAAAACACCTATTAACAGCGAACCTAAGAGTTTGATTTCGGACAAATTTGAGGTGAAACCCAAGTACTCCAGCAGTATTGAGAGGCCATTTAGCATAATGTTGTCGGGTTCTGCTGGCGAGGGTGTTCAGTCGGCTGCCGAATTCATGGCAAAGGCTGCCATAGTAGCGGGTCTTAATAGTACAAAAAAAGGGAGTTACCCGGTTACGGTTGGTGTTGGATTCTCGGCATCGGAGGTAATAGTTTCTCCTAAGCAGATTCTTTACACTGGCTCGCCTGTTCCCGATGTACTTATAATCACATCGACCGACGGTTTGGGCTATGCCCGCGCAGCGGCTGGCAGAATGAAAGGAGGAGTTATCTATATTGATGAAACATTGGATGCGCCTGAAACCGGTGCTCGCATTGTTAAAGTTCCTTTCCGCGAGAGGGTAGGGGCAAAGAATAGCGCCATGTATGCTGTTTTCTATGCCGTTCATTATGAAAAATTCTACCCAATTGAGGCTCTCAAAGATGTTTTCCTTTCCAATAAAATAGCCGAAAAAGTAAATATCGAAAGTTTGTTGCAGTTTTGACCGAGATATCAATAGGAACACAATAAATAGTTAAACTACCTGTTTCTATCGACGAACTTGGGTTTAAGTTAGTTTATTTAAAGCAATTTCAAGGGCTGCCCAATATGGGTAGCTCTTTTTTTCTATTGACTTTAGCTCAGAATAAACTTATATTTAATCGTTTTTAAATTAAAATTTAAAGCTATGGAACAGCAAAAGAAATCTCCAATTATTGCAATACTTACTGGCGGGGGCGATGTGCCCGGACTTAACCCAGCCATACGAGCTATAACCATCAGGGCGTTACGCGAAGGTTTTAGCGTGATTGGAATACGACGTGGTTGGGCTGGTTTGATTGAGATTATCCGCGATAAGCAAGTGGATAATAGCCATTGCTTTGAGGTTTTAACTGAGGAGCGTGTTAATAAAGCATTTCGTACCGGTGGAACATTTTTACATACCTCGCGCACAAACCCTGCTAAGGTTGCAAAGGATAATGTACCCGAACACCTAAAAGCAAAATATAACAAGGATATAAACGATTTAACACCTGAGGTTATTAAAAATTTATCTTTTTTGGGCATCGACTACCTAATACCCATTGGGGGTGACGATACCCTCAGCTATGGCGTTAGGCTTTACCAGGAAGGGTTTAAGGTGATAGCTATCCCTAAAACCATGGATAACGATGTTCCCGGAACTGATTACTGCATAGGGTTTAGCACTTGCGTTACACGCACTATTGCATTAACCGATATGTTACGAACCTCGGCAGGCTCGCATGAACGAATACTGGTGATGGAGGTTTTTGGCCGATATGCCGGATTTACCGCCATGCTTCCTACCATGGCTGGCGTGGCTAACCGCTGCGTAATACCTGAGCACAAATTCAACATTGAACGGCTTACCGAGCTGTTAGTTGAGGATAGAAATCGAAACCCAAGTAAGTACTCAACAGTTTTGGTTTCGGAGGGGGCTACCTTTGAAGGCCTTGAGCAAATGGTTTTCCAGAGTAGCGAACGCGATGCTTTTGGACATGCTAAGCTCGGTGGTATTGGCGATATTGTATCCCGAAAGATTAAGGAGCTAACGCCCAAGTTCAACAACGGTAAAACCATAAACATTATAAGTCAGAACCTTGGCTATTTGGTTCGGGGTGGAGAGCCCGATGCTATTGATTCCATTGTCCCCATGGCATTTGGAAACCTTGCACTCGATCTTATCCTGAAGGGTGTTCACGGAAGGCTTGTAGTTCTTAAGAATGGTCGTTACGATAATATGCCTATTGATGTGGTTACCAGCAAGAAGAAGATTGTGAACGTGGAGCGTTACTATAATACTGAACGTTTACGTCCGTTCTATAAGAGCTTTGAGATGCAACCACTGTTCATCATGACCAGCGAGTAATAAATGCATATAATCCTTCAAATACTTGACTACTTTTTTGTTGGGTTGCATGCATTCATAGTACTATTTAATCTATTGGGTTGGATATGGGCCAGGTTCCGGAGGTGGAATCTGGCCTTGCTTATTCTTACAGGTCTCAGCTGGTTTGGGCTTGGCATATTCTACGGTTGGGGCTATTGTCCTTTAACTGATTGGCACTTCAGGGTGCTCCAAGGACTTGGCAGAACACCTCAAGAAACATCGTATGTATCCTATTTGCTAAATAGGCTTTTACAGCTAAAAGTTGACGATACACTGGTTGATAGCGCTACCCTAATTTGTTTTATGGTGGCTTTAGTTACTTCAGTTATTCTGAACGTTAGGGGATTAAGGATAAAGGATAAAGGATAAAGTTGATGGATGAATGGGTTTTATATTATATTGATATTGAGATTCTGACTTCTGATTTATTGTTTTCAATCCAATTTTTTCATTTACCTGTTCAGTTTCTGAATTAGCTCGGTTGTTATGGAGTGCAGCAGTTTAATATCCTGCTCACCTAGTTCGCTGAGGCGCTCCATGAGCCTACCGTATATAAGCTTATCGGGTCCAAGGTCAATAGCCTTCATTACTGCATCAACTTTTTTTGAAAGTGCCTGAAACGATTGGGAGGTGTCGGCTTTGGCTGCTTGGTTCACGCCTAAGTTGATTCCCGATAGAATATAGGCATAAACCATCACCGATTGTGCCAGGTTTAGCGATGGGTATTTAGTTTTAAGCGGAATAGTGGTAACCCTTTGGCAAAGATTTATCTCGTGGTTGGTAAGCCCCGACTCCTCTCGGCCAAATACAACGGCCACATTGCTGATTGTGTCGCCTTTCCCCTCGATAAATTTTGGCATTTCATGGCTGTCGATAATATCCAACTTTATCCACCTGTCGCGGGCCGACGTGGCAAAGGCAAAATCGATATCGTGCAGTGCTTCCTCAAGTGTATTATAAACACTGGCATTCTCTAGGATATCGTTAGAGGCGTGTGCCAGCTTGCGGGCATCAACCGAAAGGTAATCGCAAGGGTTTACCAGTCGTAAGTCGCTGAAACCCATTGTTTTCAGGGCTCGGGCTGCTGCGCCAACATTCTCAGGCACAGCAGGTTCCACAAGAATAAATACAATTTTCATCACTTTTAGGAATTATCGCAAAATTAACAATGAAATTAGAACTATTTGCCTTAATCTATTGATTTGAGTTGGCTGTATGATTAAATTTGTTTTTACACAAAAGGGTAATCGTATGAAAAAGATTTTACTATTTGCCATTTTTGCATCGGGCGTAACCATTACAGCAGCCCAGGTAAAGCTAACGCAGGAAACCCATGGTTTCTTTGCCGATTTAAAGAACCCAATGGTTCTAACTAGCTATGTTGAGCCCGGACAGTCGGGGAGCAACGTGGTATGGGACTTCAGCAAGTTGCAGGTTCAGAATTCTTTTACCGGTAATATTGAAGGTTTTTACACTTCAAAGTGTTGCAGCAAGTTTACCAAGGGTAATGTGGTACTTGAGGAGTTCGGAAACTTCTTTGTTTTTGAATCAACCCCAGCAAGTCTTGAGCAGGTTGGTTACATGTCGGCAAATGGGGTAACCCGCTTTGAGTATAGCAAACCCTTTATTAAAATGCGTTACCCATTTAGCTATGGCGATTTTTACAGTGGCAATTACGAGGGTAATTATATTGTAAACGATAATGTAATTGGTACAATCTCCGGCACTTACCAGGTTGAGGGCGATGGCTTTGGAAAGTTGATACTTCCAAACGGTCAGACTCTTAATAATGTGCTTCGTGTTAAGGAGGTTAGAACCACCAAACAGGTTTTCAGTAGCGGTTCGGCTTTAATCACCGATATAACCTACCGTTGGTATGTGGCACAGCATAGGTTTCCAGTACTAGTCCTAATCCGTAGCGAGGTCAAAGGCGAGAACTCAGAACCAGTTGTAAGTACTCGTGCTGCGTATAATAGCAATGTGATGAATGCTACCACATCAATTCCAACCAATCAAATTTCAGCTCTCAGCTTAAGCGCTTACCCTAATCCATACACCGATAGGGTCAAGATTGAGTTTACCATGGCCCAACGGGATCAGGTTAACCTTAGCATCTACGATATGAGCGGAAAGCTGGTAAAGGAAATTGAGAACAACACCCTCGATTCTGGCCTAAAACACTATGAGTTCTCTGCAAAGTCCCTGGGCTTAACCAGTGGTGCTTACATACTCAAGCTAAAGGTTGGTCAAATTGAGGAAACACGCAAGCTGTTGGAACTATAGATGTTAAATATCTTTATTGAAGGCCGGGTAACCCCGGCTTTTATATTAACCAAGACTAGTCAATAGAAATACATTAAAATATTCAAATAACTTGTTTCTATTGACTTATCGAGGTAATCCCGACTCATCAAAATCTTACATTCCGAGATCTCGGAACGATTAGATTTTGTTAGTCGATTCGTCAATTGATAAAAATGTTTACGCATCCCCATTCTTTTCAGTCCATTTTAATTTGTTATTTCATGGTACTTCGGTTTTGCTGTTCACTTTTCACTTTTAACTATTCCTCTAACTTCCTCTAACTCCATCATATTCTGCCTATTCCGATTCATTCCGACTCATTCCTCAAAAATCAGCCTGGTTGAACTTGCTAATTCATGGTTATTGGGTATGATATTGACCCATTTCCCTAAAATTTATTAAACAGATTTCAAGAACTCAATGTTTTTGGCTATTTTTACCTTAAACCTGTAAATTGATGTTCCACAGGGATAGCTTTAATAAACATAGGGTAAGGGAACTTAAGGTGGGCGAGGTAAAAGGGAAGGGCCCGGTTATCTACTGGATGTCGCGCGACCAACGCGTTGCCGATAACTGGGCGCTTATTTATGCCAAGCTAAAGGCAAATGAGCATAAGGTTCCCCTCCGGGTTGTATTTACCCTTACCCCGGCATTCCCTGCTGCCAATCTCCGTCATTACGATTTCATGCTCAAAGGCCTTGCGGAGGTTGAAAAAAGCCTTGCCCTTGAGGGAATCCCTTTCAACCTTCTTAGAGGCGAACCCGCTGAACAGCTTTGGGAATTTGCCGAAAGGGTTGAGGCTTCGCTTATTGTAAGTGATTTTGACCCGCTTTGGGTTAAACGCGATTGGAAATCGCAGCTTAACCAGCGTATAACCATACCCCATCATGAGGTTGATGCTCACAATGTGGTTCCCTGTTGGTATGCTTCGCCTAAATTGGAGTTTGGGGCGTACACCCTTCGACCTAAGATAAAGAAACACCTATCAACCTTCCTGACCGATTTCCCAGATGTAAAGTTGCAGTGTAAATCGGAACCTAATCTCCATCTTACACGTTGGCACGAGGTGCTGGTTTGGCTCAATGTTTCCGATGAGGTTAAGCCTGTTAAGGCTTTTGAGGCCGGCGAGAACGCTGCCCACGCAATGCTCTCCGAATTTATTTCGCTCAGGCTAAAGGGCTATGCCGAAAAACGTAACGACCCCACTCTCGAGTGGCAATCGAACCTATCGCCATATTTGCATTTTGGCCAGATATCGGCCCAGCGAGTTGCCATTGAGGTGCTAAAGGCACCCGTGCCTGAAGCCGATAAGCAGGCATTACTGGAGGAGTTGATTGTTAGGCGTGAACTCTCCGATAATTTCTGTTTTTACAATCCGGGTTATTCCCGATTTGCCGGATTTCCCGATTGGGCTAAGGAATCGCACCGCATTCACCGTTTCGATGTTAGGGAATACCTCTATACCCTAAACGAATTTGAAATTGCTCACACGCACGATCCACTTTGGAATGCTGCGCAACTGCAGCTGGTAAATAAAGGGAAAATGCATGGCTACATGCGTATGTACTGGGCTAAAAAGATATTGGAGTGGACTACCTGCCCTGAGGAAGCCATGCGTTTTGCCATTTACCTGAACGATAAGTACAGCCTCGACGGCCGCGACCCCAATGGTTATACGGGAATTGCATGGTCAATTGGAGGGGTGCACGACAGGGCTTGGCCTGAAAGGCCAATTTTCGGCAAAATACGCTACATGAACTTTGAGGGCTGTAAACGTAAGTTCGACGTTGAAAAGTATATCATGATGAATCTTGGTTAAACCTTTTGTAGCTTGAAGGTGTTTAACTATAAACCACAATTCCTATGAAACGATTTTTTGCCATTATCCCGATTATTGCATCAGGTATCCTATTAGTTTTTAGCAACACGCTAAGGGCACAGGATAAAGTATCTCCCGATAGCTACGTTTTACTCATCTCCCTTGATGGATTCAGGTGGGACTACCCCAATATTTACAGCACGCCCAATATCGATGCTTTTGGGCAGAGCGGCGTTAGGGCCCAGTCGCTCATTAGCTGCTACCCATCAAAAACCTTTCCTAACCACTACAGCATAGCAACCGGATTGCACCCCGACCACCATGGTATAGTGAACAACTCATTCTATGACCCGGAATTGGGATACTACAGGCTTGGCGATAGGAAAAGTGTTGAAAATGGTAAATTTTACGGTGGTGAGCCAATTTGGGTGACCGCTGAAAAGCAGGGCGTTAAAACTGCATCGTTTTACTGGGTTGGTTCCGAGGCTCCTATTCAGGGCATTCAACCAACATACTGGAAACGCTATGCCCAAAAGGTCCCTTTTACCCAAAGGGTCGATACGGTACTAAAATGGTTCACGCTACCTGTTGAGCAACGCCCCCGACTGGTTACTTTTTACTACCACGAACCCGACTGGGTTAGCCACGATTACGGCCCTGTTTCGCCCCAAACCCGAAAGGTTGTTGAACAGCTCGATAGCCTAATAGGGTACTTCCTAAACCGTCTTTCGGAATTACCAATAGCAGGGAAACTCAACATAATTATTCTTTCCGATCATGGCATGGCTGCTATTTCGTCCCAAAAGGTGGTTAACCTTTCCGATTACCTCGATAAGCAGAATTTCAAGTACATTTCAGGCGGAAACCCGGTTTATACCCTTCAACCACAACCTGAACATTACCAGGCTGTCCTTACCAAGCTAAAATCAATTCCTCACCTAAAGGTTTGGGAGCGAAACGAGATACCCAAACGCTACGTATATGGAAGTAATCCACGGGTAAACGATATTCTGGTTGAGGCAGAGCTAGGCTGGAGTGTAACCTGGAGCGACGATAAGGATAGCTATTCCGGCGGCACCCATGGTTACGATAACCTAATTCCTGACATGCAAGGGATATTCTATGCCAAAGGCCCCGCCTTCAAAAACGGTTATGTTCACCCGTCGTTCCTGAATGTAAATGTTTACACCATATTAGCCCATATTTTGGGGCTAAACCCTGCTAATACCGATGGGAGTATGGAGGAAGTTGCGGGAATGCTAAAATAAAAAAAGGGTGTGAAAAACACCCTTCTTTTTTACTTTATAGGCAAATACGCTGCTCTATTAATATCCTCAACCGATTTTATGGGTTTAGGCGGGTTAAGGTACTGCGCCAGGAACTTATAAATTTTCACCCTGATTTGGCGTGCAGCCTTTGTATCAATCCTATCGAATGAGTGGCCGCCGGGCATATCCTGGAATATTTCGTACTCAAATTTTTTCCCCTCAGCTTTAAGCGATTTAATGAGCGATTCCACCTCAATTACGTAAACATCATCATCGTTGGTGTTGGTATGAATGAGCAGTGGGGTTTTTAGCTTGTGGGCCTGCCATGCAGGTGAGCGACGACGGTACTCATTTATATCCTCCCGGGGAGTTTTTCCAATGTGGTAATCGGCATCGTAGAGCCTACGGTATTCATCCTCGGCATAGCCATAGCGCAGTATCATGTCCGATACAGGCACACCGGCAAAGGCGCAAGCGTAGCTATCGGGATGGTCAAATATATTGTGCAGGGCAATCATACCCCCATGGCTCCAGCCCACAATTCCTACACGGTTTCCATCCACAAAGTCGTAGTTCTCAACCATATAGTTACGGCTGGCAAAAACATCCTCGTTTTCCAACCCGCCATAATCAATTTGTCGCCAGAACGATTGGCCATAGCCTGTGCTGCCACGGTATTCGGGTGCAACCACAATGTATCCCTGGGCTATCATTTCGCGGACTATGTGGGTGTGATATGTGGTAAAATCGGCATGAACGCCCCCATGTGGCAGCACTATAAGCGGGTATTTTTTCGATGGGTCAATGTTACGGGGTATAAAAACATAGGTCCAAAATTTCAAGGGATTTTTTGCACCGGTTTGCTCAGGGTTTCGGATATGTGCTGGTGGTGGGCCGTATATAAAGACTTTGTCAATAAACGCAACATCGCCAAGGCGGTTAAACCATAGCACATCGTCAATCTGTTTCTCAAGAATATCTATTCTATGGTTCAATTCCTCGTTTTCTCTTAATAGCTTATCAACCTTCATATCAAGGTTTTGCTCGGTTTGTGCAGCCAATGGAAATACTGCTATAGCCAGGACTAATGTGAAAAAATATCGTTTCATAGCATTTTTTTATATTGATGCATAAGTGGTTAAAAGGTTTAGTAAAGATAGGAAAATTTATGAAATGGGCAAGAAGAATAGAAAGGGGAGAAGGTAACAAAATATAGGTTCGTGAAGCGTTAGCCGTAAAACGGGATTGTGGTGGAATGACTTGGTATGACTCTTAGTAACTCGTAATGAATCAGAATGAACCTAATTTGGTGTTTTAGTAAGACTGAAGGAAAGTGAGTGATTGAAACCCTGAATCTCCCTTCGCGTGTCGGTACTTTTACCTTTAAAAATCTTTTCTTTTAAATGTAAAGTAGGATAGTACAATAAAGATAGCGATATACAGGCAAGCAACCACAATATTCTGTGTGAGCGATGTGCTGTTATTTATGGCATCAATGGTGTTCAGGGTGTTTGCATCTATTGAGTCGGTTTGGCTGAACTGCTTGGCCATAATGCCCAAGAAATCGGGCATTGGGGTGAGATTTGAAATTATCTTAACAGGTAAAAACTGAGCTGCTGAGTCGGGTAGAAATAGGCGAATAATAGGTTCAATTAACGCAAAGTAAAGCAGGTAAACTATAATGGTAAGGGCAATATTTCTGGTAAGTACAATTATTAAAAGCGCTATGGAAAAGTAGCCAAGCATTTGAATGAAAAGTACCAGAATGTAACCGTAGCCGGTTAAAAGGTTTTCCCAAGAGCTTAGCACAGGGGTTGCAAAAAGCGCAATTAGCGTTACCAGAACAACCACGTAAATGGCAATTAGCATTAGAAGCGATAGCTTTGCCTTAAACAGGTTATTGCGGCTAAAGCCATCGAGTAAACCGCGCCGGTAAGTGCCAAACAGAAAATCGTTACCGCAGAGAATAATGAATAAAAGGGCTAATATAAGGTTAAACCAGCTGGCTAACCAGGCAACTGTACCCCATGTGTAGGGCTTTGAGAGTAATATATTGGATTCTACTCCATTGAAGTTGAGTGTTGCCTTGTTAGCAATTGTTAGAACCAGCAGGAAAAGGATGGCATGGAGCGAAATTAGTACCCAAAAGGTTGCATAACCAAGGGTTTTAATTAGCTCCGCTTTTACTGCTCGTATCATAGGCTGTTTTTTTACTTTCGAACTAATGTAATAAATAGCTCCTCAAGGTTTAGGTTGCGGATTTCGAAAGAGTTAACTGCTATTCCGTGATTTTGAAAATCGGTTATAAAGGTTACCTGATGCTCGCTTTTATTTACAAGTAATTTGAATGAATTACCCACTCTTTCAATAACCTCAATAGTGGGGTTGCTGTTAAGGAAATCAATCAGATTTTCAGGATTCCGAACCTCAACAATTGCCACCTTGGCCGATGTGAGCAGTTCGTTGACCCCACCAAAGGCTTGCAGGTGACCTTTTTTAAGTATTGCCACGTGAGTACAGGTACGTTGAACCTCATCGAGGTTGTGGCTTGCAACTATGATGGATGTGCCTCCGGCATTTAGCTCTTTAATTAGGTTCCGAACCTCAACAATCCCCTCGGGGTCTAAGCCGTTTGTGGGTTCATCAAGGACAATAATTTTTGGGTTACCCAGCAAGGCTTGTGCAATAGCCATGCGTTGCTTCATTCCAAGTGAGAAGGTTGCAACCTTTGCTTTTAGGTTGGGGGTTAGGCCAACCCGCTCAATGGCAGGGAAAATCGCATTATAGCTGATATTCTTAGCCAGTGCGCTGATACGCATATTATCGTAAAGGGAAAGGTAAGGGTAGAATGTGGGTACCTCAATAAGAGCGCCAATCCTGGTGGTTGGAACATGGTTTGGTGGGGTGTTAAACCATGTAAAGTGGCCTGAGGTTGGGTATCGTAAGCCCATCAATATCGATAGTAGTGTAGTTTTACCGCTACCATTAGGGCCAAGAATTCCCAGTACCTGACCTTCAACAACCTCGAGCGTGAAGTTACAAAGCGCTTCGGTTGTTCCGTAGTTCTTGGTTAGATTGTTTATTGACAGTAGTGCATGCATACCCACTTGGGAATTGGGTTAGTTACCCATTTCCGACATGAACTTGATACGCATCAACCGGATTTCCTCCTCGGTGATGTCATCATCGCCAAGGGCAGCCATTGCTTCCTCAATACTTTCGGTCTGAGCCTCGTTACGGAAGTAGTCGAAAATCTCCTCCTGCTTATCCTCGTCAATTACTTTGTTGATGTAGTAGTCGATATTGATGCGTGTTCCGGAATTTACAATGGCCTCAATCTCAGTGAGCAGTTCGTCCATCTCTAGGTTCTTAGCCTCAGCAATATCCTCAAAATCCATTTTGCGGTCGATGCTTTGGATGATGAATACCTTCAGGAGCGATTTGTTTGCCACCGATTTTACAACCATATCCTGAGGACGGATAATTTCCTTTTCCTCAACGTATGCCTTAATAAGCTCAACAAATTCCTTACCGAAACGTCGCGCTTTACCCGCTCCAACACCCGATATGTTCTGTAGTTCATCAATTGTAATTGGGTATTGAATAGCCATATCCTCCAGCGAAGGGTCTTGGAAAATTACGAATGGCGGAAGGTTTAGCTTCTTGGCCATTTTCTTGCGGAGCTCCTTGAGCATGTTCAGCAGCTCATCGTCGGCGGCTCCACCTCCAGCCTTGTCGGGCGATAGCCCAATGGCCTCGTCGTCGTCGCCTTCCTCGTAGCGTTGGTCAAGGGTAAACATTACCTCCTGAGGTTTCTCAAGGAAATCCTTACCCTTTTGGGTAACCATTAGCAAACCGTAGTTCTCAATGTCCTTATCGATGTATTTCATTACCAAGGCTTGGCGGATTATGGAGTTCCAGAACATGGGGTCTTTGTCAGTCCCTTCGCCAAAGGTGTCGAGCTGGTTATGCTTATACGATTTAACGGCAGCGGTAACATTCCCGGTAAGGATGTTTACTATATGGTCAGCCTTGAACTTTTGGTTAACGGCAAGTATGGTTTCCAGAACCATTTGAAGCTCATCCTGCCCATCGAACTGGGTTTTGGGGTTAAGGCAGTTATCGCATGAGTTGCAATTATCCTCAGTGAACTCCTCGCCAAAGTAGTTTAGCAAGGTTTTGCGGCGACACATCGACGACTCGGCGTACGATACGGTTTCGAGCAGTAGCTGTTTGCCTATTTCCTGTTCCGATACCGGTTTACCCTGCATGAACTTTTCCAGCTTCTGGATATCCTTGTAGCTGTAAAAGGTGATACATTGTCCCTCGCCGCCGTCGCGACCGGCGCGGCCGGTTTCCTGGTAGTAACCCTCAAGGCTTTTGGGTATATCGTAGTGGATAACAAATCGAACATCTGGCTTATCGATACCCATTCCAAAGGCAATGGTAGCCACAATAACATCAACCTCTTCCATCAGGAATTTATCCTGGTTCTCGGAACGGGTGCTGGCATCCATACCGGCATGGTAGGGGAGTGCCTTTATACCGTTAACCTTGAGCACCTCAGCCATCTCCTCAACCTTTTTGCGGCTAAGGCAGTATATAATACCCGATTTTCCTGGGTTATTCTTGATGTACTTGATTATCTCCTTAACGGCGTTAACCTTGGGGCGTACCTCATAGTACAGGTTTGGCCTGTTGAACGACGATTTGAAAACCGTGGCATTCAGCATGCCCAGGTTCTTTTGAATATCGTGCTGAACCTTTGGTGTTGCTGTGGCAGTTAGGGCAATTAATGGGGCTTGGCCTATCTCGTTAATAATGGGACGAATACGGCGGTATTCTGGTCTAAAATCGTGCCCCCATTCCGAGATACAGTGAGCCTCGTCAATGGCATAGAACGATATTTTTACCTGACGGAGGAATTGAACATTCTCCTCCTTGGTGAGCGACTCGGGAGCCACGTAAAGCATCTTGGTGGTTCCTGCCATTATATCGTCTTTTACCTTCTGTATCTGCGCCTTGTTTAGCGATGAGTTAAGAAAATGCGCTACACCATCTTCAACCACAAAGCTACGCATATTATCTACCTGATTCTTCATCAGGGCGATGAGTGGCGATATGATTATGGCCGTACCATCCAGTATAAGTGCCGGAAGCTGGTAGCATAACGATTTACCTCCGCCTGTAGGCATAAGTACAAAGGTGTCGTTTCCGGCAAGAACATTCCTAATGATAGCCTCCTGGTTACCTTTGAAGGTGGTAAACCCGAAATACTTGTTCAGGTACTCTTTTAACGAGATTTCCGATGCATCAACTTTCATTTCCTTGCGTTCCCTCTGGGTAGGTATTTAACTTTTGTTAATAGGTTTGTTTAAACAATCAAATAAAAAAACAATACTTTTGCTCTAAGATATACTATTAAATTTAAATTAAGGTTTAGTTTAGCGTCTTTTAACAAAGGATTACAAAAGTAGTAAAAATTGACTTACAATGAACTCACAAATAAAAAGTCTGGCTGTTGAAACCATTAAGTCCGAAGCTGCTGCTATTGAGAAACTTGCAGAGTACATTGACGATAACTTTGAGCAAACGGTTAACGAAATATTTAACGGAAAAGGTAGGGTTATTGTTACCGGTATAGGCAAAAGCGCCATAATAGCAAGCAAAATAGTTGCGACCCTTAACTCTACTGGCACTCCGGCCATTTTCATGCATGCTGCCGATGCCATCCATGGCGATTTAGGAATTATCCAACCCGACGATATTATCATTTGCCTGTCAAAGAGTGGAAACACCCCAGAAATCAAAGTACTTGTACCTTTAATAAAGAATTTAGGGAATAAAGTAGTTGCCATTGTTTCAAATACAGATTCGTATTTGGCCCAAAAGGCCGACTATGTTTTGCGGGCAACCGTAGAGCGCGAAGCCTGCCCCAATAACCTTGCTCCCACATCGAGCACCACTGCTCAGCTGGTAATTGGCGATGCTTTGGCTGTATGCCTTTTAAAGCTACGTGGTTTTACTCCTGCCGATTTTGCCCGTTTTCATCCCGGAGGCTCGCTTGGGAAAAAGCTTTACATGAGGGTTTCCGACATCTTCTCGCAGAATAATGTGCCGAGGGTTCACCCAAACGACCCAATACCTTCAGTTATTATTGAAATTTCGTCGAAAAGACTTGGCGCTACAGCTGTACTGGACGATAACGAAAAGCTCATGGGTATAATAACCGATGGCGACCTGCGTCGTATGCTCCAGAACAACGCTACCATTGAGGGGCTAACCGCCAAGGATATTATGTCCAGAACGCCCAAAACTATCGACCCGCATGAGTTGGCCATTAATGCCTTCCACCTGATGGAGCAGCACAAAATAACCCAGCTTTTAGTAATGGAGAATGATAGATACTTGGGAGTTATTCACATTCACGATATACTGCGCGAGGGTATAGTTTAACCTATCCTTTATTGCCATGAAAAGCAGGTCGGAGATGACCATTCTTGAGCACCTGGCGGAACTACGATTGGTTTTGCTTAAAGTAGTTGTGGCTGTGGTGCTGGCAAGTGTGGTTGCCTTTCTTTTTGGCGATAAACTTCTTGAGCTACTTACGCAGGTTAGTGACCCCAACTTTATCACAAACCAATGGTTATGCAAACTGTCTAGCATTCTAAACTCACCCGATTTGTGCATCAATAGCCATAGGCTAAGTTTTACCAACATTGAACTGGCCGGACAATTTACTCTGCATATCAGGCTGGCTATTTTTGGAGGAGCAATACTTACTGCACCTTATAGCGTAACAGCCATTGCAAGGTTTATTCTACCTGCCTTAAAGGATAAGGAACGAAAGATTTCCATAAAATTTTTAATATACAGCATAGTTCTTTTCATTACTGGTGTGGCATTTGGCTACTTTATTATAGCACCCATAGCCGTTCATTTCCTGGCAAATTACAGCTTGAGCGAATCAATTGCGAACCAAATAACCGTTCAATCGTTCATTAGAACAGTTACGCAAACTGTTTTTGCAATGGGGTTAAGTTTTGAATTGCCTTTAGTAGTTTTCTACCTGACTAAATGGCATATAATTGAGATTGAAGTTTTAAAGCGAAACAGGCTCATAGCTATTGTTGTGTTACTTTCATTGGCTGCCATTATTACACCGCCCGATGTATTTAGTATGATAATTGTAGCTGTGCCGCTATGGTTGCTTTACGAGGTAAGCATTTTTGCTACAAAATGGGCTAAAACTAAGGATTAGCTATGAAACGCCTTTTAACAGTATTATTTATAGCATTTTTTTGCTCTAATTTTGCTCTCGGTCAAGGTCAAATAACCAAGATTAGAGGCAAGGTTTTTGATGCTCAAACTAACGAGCCTTTGCCATACGTTAATGTTACATTCAAGAACACCACCCAGGGTACCATTACATCCGAAAAAGGCGAATTTTTTCTTGAGTCGCGCACAGCAACCGATACACTTATAGTTTCTTTTGTGGGTTATAAACCCGCAATGCTTAGGGTTAAAAAGGGTGTTTACCAGGAGGTATCGGTAAACCTGGAGCCAGAAGCCATTGAGCTTGAGGCAGTGGTAGTTAAACCGGGCGAGAGCCAGGCAAATCGCATTATCCGGAATATCATCGCGAACAAGGATAAAAACAATCCTGCAAATTTTAGCTATAGCTGTAAAAACTATAATAAGATTCAGGTTGATATCAATAATATTGATGAGGATATTAAGAAACGCAAGGTATTTAACCAGTTTCAGTTTATATGGGACTATGTTGATACCAATGCGGTAACCGGTAAAACTTACCTGCCAATATTCATTACCGAGTCGTTATCGGATTACTACTACCGCGCTAATCCAAAGATGGAAAAGGAAATCATCAGGGCTACTAAAATGTCGGGTGTTAACAACGAGAGCGTAGCGCAGTTTACAGGCAAAATATACCAAAGCGTTAATATTTACGATAACTACATCAACATTTTTGACCAGGGGCTGGTGAGCCCTATTTCAAACTCTGGGATGCTTTTCTATAAGTACATTCTGCTGGACAGCATGTATATTGATAACCGTTGGTGCTACCAGATTTCGTTCCGTCCCCGCCGCAAAATGGAACCAACCTTTACGGGCGATTTCTGGGTAAACGATAGCACATGGGCTATTGTTAAAGCCCAGATTAGGTTATCGGATATGGTGAACCTGAACTTTGTGAACGATATGGTGGCTACTGCTGAGTTCATGCCGCTTAACGATACCCTTTGGTTCCCAAAGCAAATGACCCTTTTTGTCGATTTCAACCTAACCGATAAAACAACCGGTTTCTTTGGCCATAAAACAATATCGTACAGCGATGTTAAGCTAAATGCAGACTTTCCCACGGAAGTTGCTGAAATGCCCACCAACCTGAAAGTAGAGGAGGGGGCGCTTGACCAGAAGGACGAGTTTTGGGATCAGGCTCGCCCGTTTGAGCTTACCCCACGCGAGGCAGGAATTTACCAAATGGTCGATTCCATACAGCAGGTTCCAATGTACAAAACATTTATCGACATTATCGATATGTTTGTAAACTACTACTATACGGTTGGTTACTGGGAAATAGGGCCATACTACCAAACCTATAGCTTCAACGAGATTGAAGGGAACCGGTTTAAGGTTTCGGGCCGAACAAGCAATAAGTTTAGTAAAAAGATTATGTTCGATGCCTTTTTGGCATACGGCGATAAGGATGAGCGCTTTAAGTGGGGGGTGGGCTCACTTTACATGATTAATAAAAACCCACGTGAAGCAGTTGGTGTAAGCTACAGAAGCGATATTGAACAGCTGGGGCAAAGCCCCTATGCGCTCACGGAGGATAACATTCTTACGTCATTCCTAAGGCGAAACCCTAACAATAAGCTGACCCTTGTAAAGGACTTTACGGCTTACTATGAGAAAGAGTGGTTTGTTGGCCTATCCAATAAGCTCACTTTTAGCCACCGTACCATTTACCCCACTGAGTTTATACCGTTCACGCCTGTTTTAGGAGGTAACGATTTAAAAAGCATTACCAATGCCACATTCACCCTAAATACCCGTTGGATTAAAGATGAACGCTATGTTTCGGGCGAGTTTGAGAAAGTTAGCCTTGGCAGCAATTGGCCGGAAGTGAACTTTGATATAACCAGGTCAATTAAAGGTTTTGCCGGATCCGACTACGATTTCTGGAAGTTGCACTTGAACTACTACCATAAATTCAATGTCAACCCCATTGGATATGCCCGATTTATTCTTGATGCAGGCAAAATTTTCGGGAAAGTACCTTACCCTCTGCTTCAGCTTCATGAGGGTAACGAGACCTATGCATTTGACCGGTATGCCTTTAACATGATGAACTACTACGAGTTTGCTTCCGACCAGTATGTAAGCCTTTACTATGAGCACCATTTTCAGGGGATATTCCTTAACCATTTCCCGATACTCCGGAGGTTAAAATGGCGCGAGGTGGCTACTGCCAAGTACTTGATTGGGAGCATTAGCAACCAGAACATGCAGGTTCTTCAATTCCCGGCAGGCTTGGGTGAGGTTTCAAAACCTTACATGGAGGTAAGTGTGGGTGTTGAAAATATTTTCAAGGTAATACGGGTCGACGCCCTTTGGCGCCTTACCCATTTGGATAATCCAAATATCCAGCCCTTTGGGGTTCGGGTAGGTTTGCAAATCATCTTCTAAATCTTTAAGCATGGCTTTTGATTTCAATCGGTTCATCAGCAGGGAAAACACATCGTGTGTGAAGTACGATTTAAGGCAGGCTATTTTTGGAAACCCCGACGTTATACCCATGTGGGTAGCCGATATGGATATTCCAACCCCTGATTTTATTATTGATGCTATCCGCGAAAGGTTAAACCATCCTGTTTTGGGTTACACCTTCCGCGATACCGAATACCATAATGCAATAGCTTGGTGGTATAAGCATCGCCACAGCTGGGATTTAAAAGCGGAATGGATTGATTTTTGCCCCGGTGTGGTTTCAGGATTAAGTCACGCTATAAGGGCGTTCACAAGCCCAGGCGATAAAGTAATCATTCAGCCACCGGTTTATCGTCCATTTTTTACAACCGTAACAGGTAATGGAAGGGAACTTGCTTTCAACCCCTTGGTTGAGAACGATAGTGAATACACCTTCAATTACGATTTGCTTGAAAAGCAAGCCTCACAGGGTGCCAAGATGCTAATCCTATCCAATCCCCATAACCCGGTTGGAAAGCTTTGGAGCAAGGAGGAACTCCTCAAACTTGGTGAAATCTGTATCAAGCACAACCTGATTATTGTATCGGACGAGATACACTCCGATTTGGTTTTTGATGGTAAAAAGCATTTCTCAATCGCTTCGTTATCGGAGCAGCTTGCCAGCATTACTGTTACGTTTGCATCAATGAGCAAAAATTTTAACCTTGCAGGGCTAGCCAGCGGCTTTGTTATTATTCCTAACCCTGAGCTCAAGGCAAGGTTTGCAGCTGAGCTGGAGGCAAGCGGAGCAGGTATGGGAAATATTTTTGGGTTTGAGACATTAAAAGCGGCATTTACACCGCAAGGAGAGGAGTGGCTAAGCGGACTCATGCAACATCTCAACTCAAACTGGGAACTGCTCAGCGAGGGGCTTGCTAAGTATGGCAGGGTTAAGATTCGTAAACCCGATGCCACATACCTTGTTTGGGCCGATTTCCGTAACACCAACCTAACCGATGACCAGCTAAATAGGCTTTTAGTACATGAGGCCGGGTTGGGTTTTAGCCCGGGAACTGAGTATGGTGCGGAGGGAAAGGGCTTTCAACGAATCAATATAGCTTGCCCAAATCAAACCATTGAGTTGGCTTTAAAAAGGCTTGCTAAAATAGCACGATACATAGAGTAGCAGGCCAACCGTTAATCAGAGTTAAAAATATTTAATCGTTTCATTGAACCAAAAGGCGTTTACATCGGTTTATGATGTAAATCCTCTTGCCTTTATCCCTTTTTTTGAATATATTTATACTGTAAACGGAACTTATATGCGGATTGTATTTATATCGATACTACTTTTTATTTCATCGTTAGGGGATGGACTTGCCGGTATTACTGATATTACAAGACTATCATCTAAAATTGTGGAGCTGAATGAACAGATTAGGCAAGAGCTTTACGGCAAGGTAAGCGGCGTAGTTGTGCTTAACATGAGAGGTAAACCCATTTTTGAGCAATACTATGGTTTTAACAGCAGAAATAGCCTAAATCAGATTAGCTCAGTCACCAAAAGCATCACATCACTAGCCTTAGGAATTTGTATCGATAGGGGTTTAATACCCTCAGTTGATGAGCCGATTGTTAAGTATTTTCCTGAATATAACAAGCAGTTCAATGAGTATCCGGCCAGGAAAAATATCACTCTAAAACATTTGCTTAACCAAACCACCGGATTAAAGTGGGATGAATGGTTTTTCCCATACAACTATGCGTCGAACAGCCTGATAGCCCTTTTGGAAAGTAAAGCGAATTGGATTGACCATTTTTTTAACCTGCCTGTCGATACCTTGGCGGGTGTAAAGTTTAACTATAACAGCCTATCGTCGCAGGTAATTGCTGAGGTGGTAAGCAGGGTTAGTGGCATGCCATTCAACCAGTTTGTTGTGGAAAATATCTTTAAACCGTTAGGCATTGACCAATACCGTTGGGATGAATACCCCAATAATCCATTCCCTGCATGGGGAGGGATATCCCTAACCACCCTCGATATGGCCAAGATTGGCCTATTGATGCTCAACAACGGAAGGTACAGGAACATGCAGATAGTTTCAGCTAACTGGATAAACAATTCCATAACCATTCAATCAGTATTTAATGAAAGTACTGGATATGGGCTACACTGGTGGGTTGAGCATCAAACCGGCGAGCCTTTAATGTACTATGCGGCAGGCTACGGCGACCAGTACGTGTTTGTTGTTCCGGAAAAAGAGATAGTTATTGCAATAAACGCGCAAAACTTTTCCGATTACCACTGGCCTAAACCGGTTATTGATATTGCCAGAACAATTGCAACCTCAATTTGAAAAAAGTAATCCCTAATACCAATCGTTATGTCAAAACTCAAAACTAATTATCTAGGAATAGAGCTGCGGAACCCGCTGATAGTGGGTGCATCGTCGCTCACGTCAAACATCGATACCCTGAAGGCCATTGAGAAGGCTGGAGCGGGTGCCGTTGTTTTTAAATCGCTTTTTGAGGAACAAATCCAGCTTGAGGAGCTGGAGCTGGAGAATGAGCTTGAGGAGTACAACGAGCGCCATGCCGAAATGGTTAAGCTATTTCCAACCCTTAAGCATGCAGGACCGGCCGAACATCTGGCCAAGCTTAAAAAAGCAAAGGAAACGCTTGGAATTCCGGTTATTGGTAGTCTTAACGCCATGCACCCCGATACATGGGCTGAGTATGCTCAAGCCATTGCCGATACCGGTGTCGATGCCCTTGAACTGAACTTTTACACCACCCCCAAGGATTTTGAGGTTGAGGGAAAAACAATCATCCAATCGCAGGTTGAGGTGCTGCAAAGCGTAAAAGAAAAAATTAAAATTCCTATTAGCGTTAAGCTTAGCCCATTCTATACCAACCCATTGGATGTTATTCGGCGGTTCGACGAGACCGAAGTAGATGGCTTTGTTCTGTTCAACAGGCTATTTCAACCCGATATCGATATCGATAAGGAGGAGCTGGTACAAACCATTATCCTCAGCGACTCCTCCGACCACAGGTTACCCTTGCGGTTTACCGGATTGCTTTACGGCAATATTGCTGCCGATATATGTGCTGCCACCGGCATTATGAATGGTAACGATGCCGTTAAGATGATTCTGGCTGGTGCCGATACTTTCCAGGTTGTTAGTACGCTTTACAGGAATGGCATTGACCACATTACCGAGATGCTCGCCCAAATTGAAGGCTGGATGAACAAAAAGGGGTATAAGTCCATTGACGATTTTAGGGGAAAGCTGGCCAAAAAGAACCTACACGATCCATTTGCATACCGCCGTGCCCAGTATGTAGATATCCTGCTCCGCTCCAACGATATTATTAAGACCAATGCCCTGAAGTAAATAGAAATTCTATAAAAATGAAAGCCGGCCTGGGATGCCGGCTTTTTGTATTAATGGTTTTCGGTTTGCCGCAGGCGGGTTTTTTAGCACTAAACTTCATTAGATGCACAAAGCTTGAATTTAGAACCTCACTGTCATAGAAGCACGAAAACCCCGCTTTTGCAAAACGGCTGTTAAGCTTGGTTTTTCTACCAGTCCATGTTAGCAGCATTGTCAATTTCCCTCATTAAATGGTCTGAAAATTCTCTCATAGTTTTAATGTCTGTCGTTGCGGTTGCATATGTTCCATTACCTGCAAGAGTCAATATTGTTGGTAATGCACACCCTTGAGTATAATACATTGCTGGCTTAAGTGAACCTTTCCAAAGAAATTTCACAAAGTCTTCAATCAACTTTATCACTTCTTCTTCATTGAATGTTAAATAGCCGTGTAATGAAAACCTGTTTTTTTGTTTTTTATGATTCATGAGAACTGGAACAGCCCCTGTTCCTGAATGAAAATAAAAAGCATTGCCATTCTTTCCAAATGCCCCATGTGCAACATAATTTCTTAACTGCTGTCTTACAATTAAAAGTTCGTCATAAAATTTGTTCGCCTCTTTAGAGTTATTTTTTATTGCAGCTTTAAATTTTGTTTTCCACTCTCCTTCAATAAGATTCGCAATATCTTCTCCATTTGACATATTTTCAGCAATAACTGCTAAATGAATAAACAAATGCTCCGTCCAACTAAAGAAAGCCTCAATGCAAGAAATTGCAAGCCAATTAGAATTCTGATGATATTGAAATCCGAGATTTACATATGAAGTGCTTTTGCCATATTCAAACTCTTTTGTCTCTGTCTTTATTTTGTCTTTATTCTTTAGATACTTTTTCCTCTCTTTCTTATACAATGATTTTAAATACAGAAACCTGTCGTAAAGTCTTTGGTTGTTATTTACAATATTAAATTCTGATTTTTTTACTGCTTCTTCTGCTAAGTAGTCGTAAAAAGGTCTAATACTTTTTATAGCTCCGTTGACTTTCTTAACTATCTCTTCCGCTTCAACCTCATCTTTGTCTTTGTCTTGAACGAATACTCCAACACCAAATTTTCTATATTCAATTAAAAAAGCTTTGCCTTTATAGTCAATTGGAAATGACCATGCAATTTTCTCAGACTTCCCTAAATTTTTGAAACCCAATAAATTGTTAAACAAGAAATAGACTAAAAAGTATTCTGAAAGACCTCGTCCTGCATTACTACGTTCAGCAGTAAACAAAAAATTATCTTTTGCTAACGTATTCTTGTCGGCTGGTTTTATAGGTGTTAATATTTTTAAAGCAGTTTGCTTATATTTTTCAATGTCAAAACTCATGTCTCTGTCTTAATAAAATTACGCCCAACGGTCGGCTGTTGCTTACGCTGGGGAGTTAACCGCCAGCGGCGTTATCCGCCGTTAAAAAGTTAGTTAAAGGTAGTAAAAATTCTGCATCTGCATCATTAGCCCCAGTGAAAGCAACTGCGTGTTGGCAATAGTTGTGTGTCCTGAGTTACCACAGGGTACTAAGATACAAAAGTTCTTTGAGATGGTAACAACAACTTTATCAGAGATGATAGACCCTGGATGTAAGGGCATTGGATAATTGCGGAGGTCGAGCGAACTGACTGGCTGAATTACTCCAACGCCCAACCAACAGGCGAACTATCGGCAAAGGCGTTCAGGCGTATTTGTCAAACCGCCATGTGGTGCTGGTGTAAAGAGCATCGGTGCTGAGCGACATGGTCAAAGCAAGCGTGGTCAGTTGTACGATTACCGCTTGCATGGTGAGGGCAGGGGAGTTGAATGCAAGTGATCCACTATCGACGTGTCGAAAATAACCTTTGCTGGAGCAAAATCGAGGGGGGAGCGACCCCGAGAGACCGAGCATAACGGAGACCTGACTACTGGTTATGCGCTCCACGGCATTAATGTGGCAAGAACCCTGTCTGGGCTCTGGTAAGGAACAGGAGAACCAGCGCTGCAATGCCAAGCGAAACGGCAGAGAACCTGTAAGGAAATGCCAAAAGTAGCGAAGTGCAGCGATGGGGCGGATGAAGCCGTAGTAGCGACCATACCCACGAGAGCGGAAGTAATGCCTACGCGAGCGAAGGGCTTCACATGACAGGTTCTTGTATGTATAACAACTTAATTTCATTAAGGATGATTTTTGTAGAAGAACAAAAGACGCAACTGATAACGAGGTTGCAGGTTCTAGAGGCTTTCAAACGTGCGAGAGCCAATGGCGGAAGTGCTGGTGTTGATGGCATTACCACAGCACAGGTGGAGGGCAACAAGCGCAAGTACCTGTACCCACTATGGAACAGGATGGCGAGCGGGAGTTACTTCCCCAAACCTGTCCGCCAGAGCCTAATTCCCAAAGCCAACGGCAAGAAGAGGGCGTTAGGGATACCCACCGTGACGGATAGGGTAGCGCAACAGGTGATAGCAACAGAGCTGGAGCATGACAACGATAACCGTTTCAGCCGTAACTCGTTCGGGTATCGCCCCAACAGGTCTGCACACGATGCCGTAGGGCAGTGCAGGATTAACTGTATGAAGTACAGTTGGGTTATTGACCTGGACATCAAAGGGTTCTTCGATAACATAGACCACGAGTTGCTCATGAAAGGCTTACGTTACTACACCAGCAAGAAGCATACTCTGCTGTACTGCGAGCGTTGGCTGAAAGCACCTGTCCAACTCCCCGATGGAACGCTCAAGCCGAGCGAGGGAAGGGGTACGCCACAGGGCGGGGTAATTAGCCCTATACTGGCTAACATCTTCCTCGACATCGTGTTTGACAAGTGGATGGAGAAGCACTACCCTGATGTAGCCTTTGAGCGGTACGCTGATGATATTGTGGTGCACTGCCAACATTTCAAGCAGGCGTTACGGCTCTTGGAGGCGATAAAGCAACGCATGAAGGACTGCAAGCTGGAACTGAACAGGGAGAAGTCCAAAATCGTGTACTGTCGCCGAAACCAAAAGAACCAACCCCCGTTCAAGGTTCACTATCAGAAGTTCGACTTCCTAGGGTTCACCTTCAAGCCACGCATCTCTATGATGAATGGCAAACTGAAACTGGGGTTTTCCCCTGCCATCAGCAGTCGGAACATAGCCCGAATTAGTGATGAGATATTCAAGCGAAAGATTCATCGCTGGGTACACTTTCCGCTGAGCAAGATTGCAGAGCTGCTTAATCCCCAAATCAGAGGGTGGGTGAACTACTACTCCAGGTTCCGAAAGTCCGAACTGCGGAAACTATTCCGAGTCATTAACATGCGTTTGGTGAAATGGATACGCAACAAGTATCGTAAATTCAGGCGTCGCCATTGGTACAATGCCTACAAATACCTGTGGGGTATTGCGCAACGCTATCCCTACCTGTTTGTGCATTGGCAATTTGGCTACTTGCCCTGATTGTCTTCGTCATGAAGAGCCGTATGAATCGAGAGGTTCACGTACGGTTCTGAGAGAGGCTTGGGGGTGTGATTCCCCCTTGCCTACTCGACTTTATTTTGTCTTATAAATAACCTCATATTCTTTAAAGTTTTTCATCCAATTTTCTATTGTCTTTGGTAATTGATTCTTAAATTCTTCAATATTTGAGAAATATAGAATTTTATTGTCATCAATAACTGCAGCGCAAAAACGATATAGTGAATCCACCATAATAATATTCTCCATATATGTATACATACCTCGCACTCCCGATGAAATAACTTTCATTTTTAAACTATCTATATCATTATATTGCGAAACCAATTGAGTAGAATTTACAAACAGATCATACGAATTGCCAACTAATTCTTTGAATGCTGAATCTTCTTGTGATGTTAATATTTCAAGGCTAATCAAGTTTTGTTTATTTGATAATTCTTTTGTGATTAATTTTGAATTTATGTATGTTCCAGAATAAGTGACAGATAGTCCAGTAAAACAACTGCCTTCTTTTTGATTAACCAAAATCATTGAATCACTTAATAGTCTAAATTCAATCGTACATAATTCTCCCATATCATCTTGACTCGAAAATATAGCTATTGTATCATCAACACTTGCTTTTCCTTCAATTTCTCCAGTATGTCCACCACTATGTGCAAAAATAAAAAAATCAATAGAATCGCTAGTTACTTTAGTAATCTCTAAGGTTGCATTACTTTTCCATTTTTTTCTAATCCATTCTCCTTTCCAATTATTGTTAACTGTCTTGTTTGAACAACTCGTTAAAACCATTATAGTAATTAAGATTTTTGTAATGTTTTTCATTTGTATGTAGTTTTTTAACATGTTTGCCAACTCGTTTATAACCGTACCAAAAGTAATTATATACATCTATTTAGGGCGTATAACCGTACTTTTTGTAAGGTTTATTTAAACAAAAGTAAAATATTTTCACAATTCATCAAATGGTCTTATGATTTTTTGTAAACCACTTTACCTAACACATGGATATGTTTGATAATGGTAGATTTTGAGATTAATAGGACGCAGATTTCGCTGATTTATTGGATTTACACAGTTTTAGATTAACCAACCACTAAACACCAAAAACCAAACACTAACCACAATCTCCCCTGTACACTGCACACTGCACACTGTACACTTCTTTATTCCATGTCGTTCCAACGCCTATCAAAGGCTATATACATTTTAAAGGTAAATCCGTGGTTTAGCAGAACACCTGAAAAATCCAAACCCAAATCTTCCTTTTTCCGCGTGTTTGCGCCAAAGGGTATAAACGCGGTTCCCTCAAAGTCGTATCCTGCTGCAAAAACTATTAGCGATGGGCCCGATTTAATGTAATACCTAAAACCTACCGAGAGGAAGTAGTGCACATTCACATTAAAAAACGATGAAGAGGTAACCGTGCGTCCTGGATTCAGGGCCTCAGCCATTTGTATACTTCTTGAGGTAAGCTTACCGGGCCCAAAACCAATCCTGTCCTCAGTTGATGCATAAACTGCCAGTTTCATTGGAGGTTGGCCTGGTATCAGGCCATATCGGCCTCCAACCTGGCATAGCTGCCTTAGCATATCAAAACCACCACTTAAGTTGAACGATCTGATTTTATAGAGCGAGTCGTATGCAGGCTTGCCAAACTTTAGGTCGTCAGGGAGGTTACCCTCGGTGGTTAGCGTGGCAATCTCTACGGGAAATCCCATTGATGTATATCCAAATCCCCAGTAAAATCCAGAATTGTCAGTGACATCACGTTGCCAATTCCCATCAACGTACCTTTTCTTTTTAAAATTTTTCAGGATATCTATATTGAAATAGGAATTGTTAAAGTCAGCCTGACTCTGGTAATCGCCAGGTGGTAACTCACCAGTCCAGTATAGCGTACCCGAGATGTTGGAGCGTTGAATCTTCAACCAGTAGCCCTTGAACCCAAGGTATCCCCCCCAACGGTATGCTTTGCTAATTGCGTTATTCTCGAACTGCGCATTTAAACCCAGTCGCAAACCAATACGCCGTATGCCAAAATTCCCCTCAACGCTCATCATCGATGAGGTGTTGAAATCAACCTCAAGGGGTTTACCTATGGCCTTATGCTGAATGAAATTAACATACCAGTTCATTTTGGGAGTATACCAAATCCCAATAAAGGCTGGTATTGTATCGTTAGAGCTGGCTAAGAGTTGCATCGTAATTGCAAACATCAGGATTAGAAAAAAAACATACTTTTTCATCCGTACAAAATATTTATTTATTAATTCAATGTTGTTTAGTTAAGGTTATTTGTCATGTTGCACTCAAGCGAAACATCTCAATGGGTCGATTAGAGATCCTTCGCTACGCTCAGGATGACAAATGAGGTTATTCGTGTAAGTTGCTCGTTGTTCGTGGGAAACGACCTCACACCCAGTCGTTTTCCCTGAGAGAGTTTGGAGTGGAAGAAGCAAATAAAGGCATAAAAGCCAGACCCGACAATGGGTCGGGGGTGGAACATGGCGGTGGGCTTAGTAAGCGATACCATATGAGCCACGCTACAGGCGTGGCGAATTGTATCGCGTGGCAGTTCCACCCACGGGGTACCCATCGGGTCGGGCTTTTCAGCCTTGATTTTCTTTGGTTCTTTCTTGTATCAAGACAAGAAAGAACGTTTAAATAGCTCTTTGTAATGCTTTTCCTTTGCGATGCAAGGCTTCAGTGTTGCTCTTTGGAAAAGGTGTTGCGTGCATCGCCTTACATATGGGAGTATTCATAGGGTTACAAATATTTCGCCCCTACGGGGCTGGAAGCGTTGTTCGCTATTTGTGAATCGATGTTCGAGAATATCACGTCACACGCTCTGTGTAACACCGTGTTACATTGTGTAACTCTATGATACTTGCTGTTACTCGTTGTTCGTGAAACTATTGTCATATTGAGCGCAAGCGAAACATCTCATGGGGCCGATTAGAGATCCTTCGCTCCCCGCTAGGGCGGGACAGGCCGCTCAGGATGACAAGCATGTTTATGTTTGTTAACTAAACTACATTGATTATTAATTACTAACTCGTTACTCTCTTGTTTTCAACAAACTTTATCGAGCGGATGGAACACCCATACTTTGTTCATCCGTGTTTGTATAAGTTGCCTTACATGGGTGTTTCATGGTGTTTTTTATTAAAGGTCAATAATAAGTGAGAAGGTAGAACATGAAATGCCTTTTTAAAACGTCATCAATTTAGCTGTTTTTCACACTTGGTTACTAATATTTCTTCTTTTTCAACCATTTTTTTATTGATACTTAGTAATATGAGTTTAACTGCATAAAATTGTTGATAAAAAATTCAATAATTACGCTATTCCATTCACGGGTAAGTGGGGTTATTTGGTTAACTTCGCATGTAAGGTTTAAGTGCTATTTTGCAAGTAATCAGGTAGATATTAATTCAATACACAGGTAAATGGGCCAGTTTGTTCATCTTCATGTTCATAGCCATTACTCAATCCTCGATGGGGCATCGAGTATTGACAAGCTAATTTCACGTGCCTTGGAGCTGGGAATGCCCGGCATTGCCCTTACTGACCATGGTAACATGTTTGGGGTAAAGGAGTTCCTATCAAAGGTAAGCATGGTAAACGGCAAGGTAAACGACGAAATAAAACAGCTTAAGTGCGATATTGAGAACGCCGAAGGTGAAATTGAACGTGGCGGAGGTAACCCTGCCGGGTTGGAGGAGCTTAGGTTGAAGCTTAAGGAGGCACAAGCCAAGCTTTTTAAGCCCATTGTTGGCTGTGAAACATACATTGCCAAAAAAAGCCGTTTCGATAGAACCGATAAAGAGGATAGGCATAACTACCACCTTATTCTGCTTGCCAAGAACAAGGAGGGTTACCATAACCTTATGAAATTGGTTAGCTATGGCTATACCGAGGGTTTTTACTACAAACCCCGTATCGATAAGGAACTGCTTCGCAAGTACAGCAAGGGAATTATTGCCTCAAGCGCTTGTTTGGGAGGCGAAATTCCTCAGGCCATTCTGAATGGTAATATCGATGAGGCCGAAAGGCTCATTTATGAGTATAAGGAGATTTTTGGCGACGATTTTTACCTTGAACTCATGCTGCATAAGTCGGGTGAGCCCCGAATTGATTATGAGGTTTACGAGAACCAGCTAAAGGTAAACGAGGCGCTTATTGAGCTATCGAAAAAGACGGGAGTTAAGTGCATTGCAACCAACGATGTGCATTTTGTGTTGGCCGACGATGCATCAGCTCACGATATCCTTATTTGCCTCAACACCGGTAAAAAGCTAAGCGAAACAAACCGAATGCGCTACACCTTTCAGGAGTACCTGAAAAGCGAGGAGGAGATGCTGGAACTTTTTCCCAACTGTCCCGAGGCCATAAGCAATACCATGGAAATTTACCAAAAGGTTGAGGTTTACGATATATCCAGTAAACCTATTATGCCTTATTTTCCCTTACCCGATGGGTTTACTGACGATAACGATTACCTCCGCTACCTCACCTACGAAGGGGCAAAGCAACGTTGGGGCGAGAACCTAAGCGATACCATTGTTGAGCGTTTGGAGTTTGAGCTGGGAGTAATTGCCCGAATGGGATACCCCAGCTACTTCCTTATAGTTTGGGACTTCATTAAGGCTGCTCGCGATATGGGGGTATCAGTTGGGCCCGGTAGGGGTTCTGCTGCCGGTTCAGCAGTGGCCTACTGCTTACGCATTACCGATATCGACCCCATTAAGTACGACCTGCTGTTTGAGCGTTTCCTAAACCCGGAGCGTGTTTCAATGCCCGATATCGATATCGACTTTGATGAAGACGGGCGCGAGGATGTGCTTCAGTATGTTGTTAACAAGTATGGAGCCAAGCGCGTGGCGCATATTGTAACCTTTGGTACAATGGCTGCCAAATCGTCCATCAAGGACGTGGCCCGAACGCTTGAAGTGGAACTGCCAGTTGCCGACAGGTTGGCCAAAATGGTTCCTGAGCGCCCAAATATCACCCTAAAAAAAGCTTTTGAGGAGGTGCCTGAGCTTGAAAAGGAGACCAAATCCGAAAACCCGTTAATTCGTCAAACCCTTAGGCACGCTCAGGTTTTAGAGGGTACAGTGCGCCAAACCGGAGTGCACGCCTGCGGTATTATCATTGGCCGCGATGACCTTGAGGAATACATTCCACTCTGCACAAACTCCGATGCAAAGCTATTTGTTACCCAGTACGAAGGCACTCAAGTGGAGGACATTGGTTTGCTCAAAATGGACTTCCTTGGGTTGAAAACCCTGTCCATAATTAAGGATACCCTTCAGCTTATTGAGCAATCAACAGGCAAAAAGGTTGATATCGACTCCATACCGCTTGACGATTCCAAAACCTTTGAGCTTTTCTCGCGAGGCGAAACCACTGCCATCTTCCAGTTCGAGTCGCCCGGGATGAAAAAGTACATGCGCGCCCTGCAGCCCAACCGCTTTGAGGATCTTATAGCCATGAACGCCCTTTACCGCCCGGGCCCCATGGATTACATTCCAAGCTTTGTTAACCGAAAGCACGGCCGTGAACCTATTGTTTACGATATCCCCGAGATGGAGGAGGTGCTTAAGGATACCTATGGTATCACCGTTTACCAGGAGCAGGTGATGCTTTTGTCGCAAAAGCTTGCAGGCTTTTCAAAGGGTCAGGCCGACGCCCTGCGTAAGGCAATGGGTAAAAAGCTCAAAAAGGTGATGGATGAGCTTAAGGAGAAATTTATTGAGGGTTGCCTAAGTAAGGGATACGATAAAAAGATTGTTGAAAAAATATGGTCCGACTGGGAATCGTTTGCTGAGTATGCGTTTAACAAGTCGCACTCAACCTGCTACGCATACGTTGCCTACCAAACCGCTTACCTAAAGGCACACTTCCCGAGCCAGTTCATGGCTGCCGTGCTTAGCCGTAACCTTTCCGATATCAAAAAGATTACCACTTTTATGGACGAGTGCCGCCGCATGGGTATTCAGGTGCTTGGTCCCGATGTGAATGAAAGCCAGATTAAGTTTGCCGTTATGCCAAACGGCGATATCCGTTTTGGTTTAGGCGCTATTAAAGGGATGGGAGAGAATGCAGCACAAAACATCATTGAAATAAGAGCTAAAGGGGGGAAGTACAAGAATATCTTCGATTTCTTTGAACGGGTAAACCTACAAACTGTAAATAAGAAGAATCTTGAGGTTCTTGCAGTTGCCGGCGCCTTTGATAATCTTATTGATTTTGACCGCAGTGTACTATTGGCAGTTGATGCTAAGGGTGTATCGTACCTTGAGCAGCTTATGCGCTACGGAATAAAGGTACAATCGGAAAAGAATAGTACCCAGCAATCGCTTTTTGGGTCGGTTCCCGGCTTTGAGGTTCCTAAACCTGCACCGCCCAAGGCAGACCCATGGCCAACCATTGAAAAGCTGAACAAGGAAAAGGAGGTGATAGGTATCTACCTTTCAGCCCATCCGCTCGATGAGTTCCGTTTTGAAATTGAAAGCCTTTGCAATGTGTCCATTGCCGACCTTAAGGCCAACATGGAGCAGTATCGCGACAGGGATGTAACCATTGCCGGCATGACCATAGCCTCGCGTATCGATACTGCTAAAAATGGGAAACAGTATGGGCGCATAACCCTTGAAGATTACACCGATTCCATGGATATCATGCTCTTTGGTAAGGACTTTGAGAGCTACCGGAACTTTTGCTTTAACGGCTACTACATCATGGTCAGGGGTAAGGTTCAGCCTAAAACCTATAAGCCCGAGGAGCTTGAGTTACACATCAAGTCAATTAACATGCTTTATGATGTGCGCGAAAAGATGATAAAGAGCATTACGCTTAACCTTCCCCTCGATGAGATTAACGATATTTTTATTGACGATATTTTGAAGTATGTGCAACGCGATAAGGCTAATATCACCCTAAAATTTAAGGTTTACGATCCGGAGTACCAGGTTGCTGTGGATTTGTTCTCCAGGGCTTACCGCGTAAACATAACTCAGGATTTTATTGATTACCTTAACGATAGCGAGATTAACTACAAAGTTGCCATGGAGTAAACCTTTTATCAAATTTTTGGTTTAAATTTGTAATTGTTTTGATATCGACAAATCTAACTTAAAACATATAAACTATGGCATTAGCAGTAACTGACGCAAATTTTGATGAGCTTGTGCTCAACTCCGGAAAACCCGCAATGGTTGATTTTTGGGCAGAGTGGTGTGGGCCCTGCCGTATGATTGCTCCTTACGTTGAGCAAATGGCTGAGGAGTATAAGGATAAGGCAGTGGTAGCAAAGGTTGATGTTGACAGCAACCCAGGAATTGCCGCACGCTATGGTATTCGCAATATTCCTACCGTTTTATTCTTTAAGAACGGGCAAATGGTCGATAAACAGGTAGGCGCTGTACCCAAGAGCGCTCTTGTTGCTAAGCTCGAGGCATTACTGTAAGTATTTCAATCACCATACAAGCCGGGTGTGCTTTACCCGGCTTTAGTTTTTTTAATTTGATAGCTATGCGAGTTTGTGTTTACTGTGCTTCCAGCTCAAAGGTAGATGCCAAGTACTTTGAGGCGACTAAAGTTTTAGCCAAAGAGCTTGTGGCCAAAAATGTAACAATTGTTTACGGTGGCGGCTCCCATGGGCTTATGGGCTGCATTGCCGATACCGCATTAGAGCATGGTGGTAAAGTAATTGGCGTTTTACCCCGTTTCATGGAGAAGGTGGAGTGGGGGCATAAGAACCTTACCCAGCTCATACTGGTTAAGGATATGCATGAGCGTAAAAAGCTGCTTATTCAGGATGTTGATGCGGTTGTAGCCCTGCCTGGCGGTTGTGGAACACTTGAGGAACTCATGGAGGTTATAACCCTTAAACGGCTTGGTAAGTTTACCAAACCTATTGTAATACTGAACACTGACAATTTCTACTACCACCTTAAGGAGATGCTCCAAAAGATGATTGATGAACGATTCATGCGTGATGAGCATAATGCCATCTGGCAGTTTGTTGATAATCCGGAGGAAGTAATACCGGCAATACTAAATGCTCCCCATTGGGATTCCGATGCAATTAACTTTGCGGCGGTATAAATGGCTATTAACTATTACAATTAGTTCATGTATAATAGTAGTTTCATGAGTTAAAAAATTCAACCGGGCTAATTTCTAGAGGAATGAATCGGAATGAATCGGAATAAATAGAATATGATGGAGTTAGAGGAAGTTAGAGGAATTTTAGTTCGTTAAACGTGAACAGTAGGCTTTATAAAGTAAAACACGAGATTTTGAGTGGAAATGATTCAGAATGATTAGGAAATTCAAAATATGAGGGAGTTAGAGGAATATGGGATAGCTAAATCTTATACCTTGAAATATAAAGTTTTACCAGTCTGATAAAAAATAGGAACGCAGTAACATTTTTAGAGACGAATAGTCAATAAAAACAAAAAAATACTAGTCATTAATTGGCTAGTATTTTTTTTGTATTAGGTTTGGAACAGTAGTAAAAAAGGATATTAATACTGATTTTTAATCAACATTAATTTACATTCAAAAAATACTCAATAACGCTATCTTTTCCATTAAGATAATCATCATGAGTTCTTTTAATTTCAATATCTGGCGTGAGCCCATAATTAAACCCTTGACTGCAGGCGTTTTTAACCATTCGGTGAGCTACCATTAATGTTATGTTTGGTATAGATAATTGAATGGGAACAAGAGATGTGTATGTTGAAGTCCGACCAAACGTTTCTTCTCCTATAAGGGTTGCAAAATTATAACACTTACAAGTAGATGCAAATGTCAATGCTGCAGAGAATGTTTTACTCCCTATTAAAACAAATACTTTACCATTGTATTTAACCCTATTCTTAACTTTAATAGCTGAACTATCTAATTCAACTATGCTGCCATCATTAGTTAAAAAGTAATTATTATATTCTGGACTTTTAAGGTATGAACTATCAGAGAGTTCTTCCTTTAGGATTTCTTCGTATAATTTCTTTTGATGCAAACTTCTTTTTAAATAAGCTTTCCCCATACTATAATCATTTGTTGCAATGTAATCAAGAATACATAAACTTGGGTAATCCCTTCCCCCTTCATTATTCCGAATGTCTATTAGCAAAGTATCTATTTTTCTTGCATTAAGAATACTAAATACTGAGTCAATCTTTTCCTTATATACCAATTCTTGATCTTTACTAATGTCGAACGAAGGCAATGTTAGCAAAGCAACGTTTTTACTTGGATGTAACTGCAGATAAATTAAATTTGGGAGTTTGATGATTGAATTCGAAAAATATTCGGTATTATTAGGCTTGTATGATCGATTAAATTTAATAATATCCTTAATTTTAGCTGAGTTAATAGTACAAAATTGAACCGAATCATTTTTACTTCTTTTATATCCTATTAGATACGAATCCTTTCCCCTGTTAGCAAAGAAATCAAGAGCAGTAAAATCATCAACCACTTTACTTTTTCTGATGACCAAGTTGTCGCTATGTTTATATCTGGAATAATCATCAATAATACTTCCAATGCTTTTATTGTCGATAGAAACTAACTGATAACCTGGCTTAACTATTTCATCAAAAACGGAAATTTTTATAAATACATCATCATTATTTTGGTATAGGGTAAAGGGAAAGAGTCCTTTACCATTGTTTAAGCCTTTATTCAAGTATTTACCAAAGGGGCAGGGAAGTTGTATATGGCCATCGTTAAATGAATTAACTATCGGCAGTAGCACTTTATAAAGTTCAATCTCAGATAATTGATCGGGTAAATTTTGAACCAATGACTTTTGTATTGAATCTATGTTTTGTTTACTTGTGCTATGGTATGGATTCGGATGAACTACTTCAATTGACGATCGAATTTCATCCAAAACTTTAATAACTTCATTTTTAGAATAATCTTGTTTCTGCCCATAGCTCTTAATGGTAAAGCTGAAAATGATTGAATACAAAATCAAAATTAGCTTTGAAAAAATAATTCTGTTCATAATGCTTTAAGATTTAAGTTGTTAGGTTTGTTTTAGTTTTAGTTTTAGTTGTAGTAATTACTTTGTAATTATTTCATTTGTCTATTTTACTTTAGTTGAATAATGCAATTAAACTGTTAATTTAGCGAAGTAACTTTTTTTAATACAGAGCAATTCGTTATTATTATTTACTCGTTCCTATACACAAACAGCCTGCTATCGCCAATTTCATCGTACGATACCATTTTACCCTTGAGGGTAGGGGCTTTAACCCCTTCGCCAAAGAACTTATTGCCCACAAACATTCGGGCTTCGTCCCAAAGGTTTTTCTGTATAAAGCTGTTGAGTAGCATTGCTCCGCCCTCAATTATTACTGAAAGTATTTCCCTTTCTGCTAATTCCTTAAGTATTTGAGCCTCTACGCCTTTTACAAAGTCAATGGTTATAATCTCCAGATTATCGATTCCTGTAAACTCACTTTTTCGGGCCAAAGCGCTACTATTGTTTCCGGTAACAAGTAGGGTTGGCTGGCTTCCATCAAACACATTGGAGTTAAGGGGCAAGCGCAACTTGCGGTCAACAACCACGCGTATTGGTGAACGTCCACTCCAGTTCCGTACGTTAAGCTGGGGATTATCCTTTTCCACCGTGTTAGTTCCAACAAGCACAGCCTGTTCCTCGCTGCGCCAGCGGTGAACAAGTGAACGTGCCAGCTCATTGGTTATCCAGTTTGAGCCTACAGGTTCATTGGGTTCCCTCTTTTTATCAATAAAACCATCCATGGTTTGAGCCCATTTCAAAATTACATAGGGTCGGTTCTTGGTATGGAAGGTAATAAACCGTCTATTAAGCTCAATGGCCTCGTTCTCCAGTACACCTACTATAACTTCCTTGCCGTTTTGTCTAAGTATCTCAATCCCCCTTCCGGCTACCTTGGGGTTAGGGTCGGTGGTGGCAATCACCACGCGGGGAATTTCGTATTCAACAATCCTGTCGGTGCAGGGTGGGGTTTTGCCATAGTGTGAGCATGGCTCAAGCGAAACGTATAGTGTTGATTCTTTGAGTAACTCCTTGTTCTGAACCGAATTAATTGCATTCACCTCAGCATGGGCTTGCCCGTACATGGCGTGAAAACCCTCTCCAATTATTTGGTTATTATGAACAATAACAGCACCAACCATAGGATTTGGTGCAACATTACCTTGCCCACCCAAGGCAAGTTCAAGGCATCGGGCCATGTATTTACGGTGAACATCGGCATTCTCCATAAAAAATGTAATTTTGTTTTACACAAAGTTAAGCAATTTTATGGAGCATATCACCCTTAGCGGTATACTTAATCATGTTTCCAGGAGTCTTAGTGGAAGTTTCAATGAGAACGAACTACACACCATAAAAAAGTACATAGCAGAGGCGGTGTTAAATGTTCCATACCATCAAGTGTTTATAAACAAGCATCATGAGGTTAAGCACGAGGATGTTCAAGAGGTTGAACGAATCATTTCTGAACTCATAAGCGGTAAGCCATTGCAATACGCCATTGGTTTGGCTTACTTTTCCGACTTGGTTTTAAAGGTTACGCCCTCGGTTCTTATTCCGCGCCCCGAAACCGAAGAGCTGGTGTCGTTAATTGTGAAGGAGAATAGGATTGTTGCCCCAAGAATTCTTGATGTAGGAACAGGAAGCGGTTGTATTGCCCTTGCTTTAGCAAAGCATATTCCCGATGCAAGCGTTACCGCAATCGATATTTCCACCGATGCCCTTGATGTGGCGCAGCACAATGCAAAATCAAATAATTTGAATGTGAATTTTTTTCATGGTGATATTTTACAACCCACAGTGCTCGACGGTTATACCTTCGATATCATTGTTAGCAATCCGCCCTACATTAGGGATTCGGAAAAGGTGCTAATGAACAGGAATGTACTGGACTTTGAGCCGCACATTGCTCTGTTTGTCCCCGATTCCGACCCCTTAAAGTTCTACCGAGCAATAGCCCTACACTCCGTTAGGTGTTTGGAAACTTCGGGCTGGCTTTGGTTTGAGATTAATGAGGCTCTCGGTTCAGAGATTGTTAACCTTTTAAAATCATTAGGATTTGGTAATGTTTTGCTGATTGACGATTTTAGAGGCAAACCCCGATTTGTAAAAGCCCAAAAGTGTAACCCATGATTAAAGGCGAAAACCATAAAGCGTTAACTCCCCAAAAGGCCATGGAGCGGTTACAGTACCTTTGTGCTCGACAGGAGAAATGCACTCACGATTTGGTGCAAAAGCTTAAGCAGTGGGGTTTTGCTCAAGCAGAAATTGATAAAATTGTTGGCAAGCTCTCATCCGATGGGTATGTGGACGATAACCGCTTTGCCCGGCTTTACGTTAGGGAAAAAAGCCGAATAAACAAATGGGGGCCACTAAAGCTTAGAGCAATGCTTGCTTCAAAGGGCATTGCAAAGGATATAATCGATCAGGCCCTTAATGAGCTGAGCTATTCCGAAAATCCGATTAATCTTTTTGACCTCCTTAACAAGAAAATGCCCCAGGTAAAGGCTAAAAACAGGTTCGACTTGCGTAATAAGCTAATTCGGTTTGGCGCTTCGCGGGGCTTTGCCCTGGACGAAGTGATTGATACGGTTAACCGTTTGCTTGGAGCTGAGGAGTAAAAACCTTATTAGCCCTTAATCACCTTAACCGCGCCAAGATACTTACCATTGAGGTATGCTGTGAGTATGTAAATCCCTTTCTGCAAATCCTGGGCCTGATATCGGTACACAAACGACGTTAGGGTTGCATTTTCGCTCATTTGCCAAACCACTGATCCGGAAATGGATGTAAGCTTTAGGGTGATTTGACCTGCTTCGGGTAGTATTACCCTTAGATCGAAGTATTCATTGAACGGATTGGGTATTGCTGAGATCATAATTGGATTAGGCTCGTCCTTGCATACCCCGGGTAGGTTAGCATCAAGCCAAAGCAACCGGCTGGAGACGAAATTTTTCAGGTAGTTGACCTCCTGCTCGTACGTACTTCCAACAAATGCATTAGGCCAAACCCATACACCAAGTGAGTTGAAGGTATTGTAGTTTCGTATTCTGGCATCTTGTATTAGCGTTGTCATGCTATCGATAATGGCATGGACACCGGTACGGGTTAGTAATCCACTACTTTTAAGCTCTTCCCATCGGCATCGAGCCATATTGTTGAACTTATCGTCGGTGGTAAACTTATCCCACCAAAAGGGAGGTTGGTAGTAATCGTCGGCGCTAATCGATTTGTAAACCCAACCCTGTGGCGAGTCGCCACTGTAGTAGTTGGCATTGCCAAAGGTAAGGTCGTAATCCCACATTGGGCCTAAGGTTAACTTTCCTCCCTTACTATCCTTATCCTTGTACAGGAAAGTGCTTATGCGGTAGGCATCAATGTTTTTTGATAATTCATTAACCAAAAAGTAATCAACAGCCGATGCCATATTAACGTAGCGGTAGTAGCCAAGGAAAGGGTCGTTCCAGTACGATGAGTTTAGGGTATTCTCAAAGGTGGTGATGTAGTTACGGATATAATTCTTTTGAACCGGTAGGATATTCTCTGGTTTAGGGTAGTGCCAAAGGAAGTTAATGGGCTTTCCGTTGTGTGTATAGGGCGATGCCCAACCGAACTCATCAAAATCACCCTTATCAATTTTAACTATGTAGCCACCAGTTAAATCATCGCCTGAAATATCGTTTTGGGTAAGTTTAGCAATATTCACGCGGTTTTTATCGCGACGAACTTTCTCAATAAGAAGGTATAGGCCGGCATACTGTTCGTTGAGGATTAGCTCACAGAAAGCCGTTCTGGGAGCATAGCGCCCCATGCGCCTACCAATTTCGTATGCAAGAGCGTTACGAATGAGCGATTTATCGTTGTAAGGCCCGTAAAGTGCCCAGTCGTTGCCAGGGGGCATTCCCATCAGGGCAGAGTCAATGTTTTCGCCCAGTACGTTAATTAGCTCCACATTGTAACTTTTCTTTGGCCAGTCGTTCCATAGCGACGATTGGCCACGGTACTCAAGATGAATAGTACCATTGTAGGTAAAATCGTTATCGGCTATACTGTTAGGGGGGCTTTGCTTATCAACAACTTTCATGGTTGCCACTATTTCGTTGTCGGATTGAATGGCTTGGCCTTGGGTATCAATAATCACTATGGGCAAATTGCTGCTAAGCGAGGTTACGGGTGGGTTAAACCACTCCGGTGTAGGGCGATAGTAAGTGTTATTCACCGTGATACCAAACGATAAAAAAGGAATGATACTCAAATCCGATGAATTGATACCCGTGTTGTGAACCTCTATGGCCAAAACATTCAAACCGCTCCTTAGTGCGTTGCTCAGAACATCTTTTTTTATCAAAAAATCGGTGGGATTTCCACCGGTGTACATCATAGCCTCTCTATTTTCCGATGATGGTGTATCCCAGTTTACGTTTACTCCCTGTAAACCTGCCGAGCGTGCAACTTCAACTCCATTAATCCATGCAATAAAGGCATCGTCGTAATCGACACTTAGCACGGCCATTGCTATTTCATCAACATCGGAAACAATAAAGGTAGTTCTGATGCTTACCGATATGCAGCTGGGAACAACTGTGGCATCGTCGTTATCGCCGTACCCAAAGCCACCAGGCCCTTGAGGCCATTGACTATCATCATAGCTGTGTAGTGTCCATCCTGTTGGGGTTGTGGTTTGGTTTACCCTATACCGCCAGGTATCGCTGGCAAAAATGGCTGTTTCCCAGTGATTAATGGTTTGAGAATAGGCACTCTGTACCAAAAGGAAAATTGAAAGAATAGAATTTATGCGCATTTAACAAAAACTTAACCGTCAAAAATACAAAAAGGATTAAGCCAATAGTTGCTATGAAAGAAATGATGTAGCTAAAAAATGGGGAGATAGAAACATTGTTAATGGAATGAGGAGGAATGAATCGGTATAGACAGAATATGATGGAGTTAGATGAAGTTAGAGGAATTGTGAAAAGTGAAAAGTGAACAGTTAAATGTGTGATTTTAGGCGGAAATGAGGCGGAATAGGCAGAATATGATGGAGTTAGAGGAAGTTAGAGGAATTTTTAGTTCGTTAAACGTGAACGGTGAGCCGTGAACCGTGAGCCATTAAAAGTTAAAGGAAGAATTTTGAATATGATGGAGTTAGAGGAAGTTAGAGGAATAGTTAAAAGTGAACAGCTAAGGCAAAGTATTTTGAATTAACAAATTCAACCGGGCTAATAAAATAATGGACGCAGTAATATTTTTAGAGTTGGGATTGCCTTTGTAAGCCAATAGAAAAAAGCTATTTACATGTTTTTTTGTGTTTCTATTCACTAATCTCGGTTTAAGAATTTTGCAATTATTCATGCTGGCAAAAGTGTATTGCTTCCTTAAAAACTCCGAATGGAATAAAAGTAAGGCTACCTTGAGGGTAGCCTTATATTTCTACAAATTCTTTACTCTTTTTAGGCTTAACAGCTTTGTAATCCAATTAGGAATTGGTTTATGTGGGTCACGTTTATCCATATTAAGCTGTATGCCCAAGGACTTAATGAGGGGCAGACGGTGAGTTTCAACAAATTCAATGAGAGTTCCATCGGGATCCTCAATGTATGAGAAATGACCGGCAGCTTCACCCATGTCAAAGCTACCCTTTTCGTTGTGCTTTACGTTGGAGTTTACAGTGAACGGGAAACCCTTAGCTACGCATTCATTTTCCAGGTCGTTCATGTTTTTCATGTCAAAACACAGGTGAATAAACCCTAAATCGCCCCAGAAACGGTTTTTGAATATTTTGTTGGGTTCGCGATCGAGTGCCTGAACCAGTTCTATTTCCGATTTACCAAAGAAATTGCTGAAGCTGCCTTTTCGGTTTTCGGAGTGGGTGAGTAGCATTCTACGGAAGTTTCCCTTGCCTCCTGGGAGTTCTGCTACATCATCAAAATTTCCTGATTTGTCGTATAAAACCGTATCGTATCCCAGGATATCACGGTAAACCTTAAGGGCGTTTTCAATATCGCTAACGCCAATAATTGCTCCACCAACCCCAGAAACAGGCTTTTTCTCGTCCTTGAAAATGTAGCTGTGGCTGTATATTTCAAAGAAATTACCAAATGGATCTTTAATAAAAAAATGCTCATCGCCATTTGGATTTACCGCAAGCTGGCTAACAGGAACACCCATGCTTTCAAAGTACTCATAGGCTTTTTTTACATTGGGACATTTGATTTTTGCTGCAAAGATCCCTTTATCGCCAAGCAATACCTGAAATTCTGGCATAAGTGGAGTTCGGCCCTTATACTGCCATATTTCGAATCCACCACCACCTTGCATGTTTAGAGCAAGGGCAGCGTGGCGCTGTTGAGGTTGTCCACCCGTATAGGGGAGCATAAGCTCAGCCACAGTATTATCCTCAAAAATTCGAATATCAAAACCCAGATGCTCCTTGTACCATTTCCATGCCTCAGAGAGGTTTGATATCCCTATCCCAACCTGTTGGATACCGTATATAATTTTCGACATAGTGTTTATGTAGGTTTGATTTTTGTTACAATTCTGAAAAAGATGCTTGGGAAAAGTCGCTTAATGTGCACCATAAAAATCTCGCTTTTACCTATAAAAACCTCAGGTTTGCGTTTCTTTATGGCTTTAATGTACTGTCGGGCACATTCCTTTGCGCTTAACCCGTTCTGCTGCCCCGGATCCATTTTGCCATGTTCTTTTCCATTCTGATCAATAGCTCTGAGCGAGATGTTTGTTTGAATACGACCGGGGTAGGCAATGGTAACAGAAATGTTGTGGGGTTTCATTTCCGCACGGAGGGTTTCAAAGAAACCCTGAATGGCGTGTTTTGCTGCTGCATACGAGGACCTCAATGGAAAACCGAATTTACCCGAAATGCTGCTTGTGGCTGCTATAAAACCCTCACCTGCCTCAATCATTCCTGGAAGAACCGTTTTAGTGAGTATTACGTAGGAGAAGTAATCTATCTCCATAATTTTACGGTCGATTTCTACAGGTGTGTCTTTCACAAGTGAACGTTGGCTTATGCCACCGTTATTGATTAGCAGGTATATCTGACCATAAGTATTAATAATGGTTTCAGCAGTGTTTTTTACCTCTACGGGACTGGAAAGGTCAAAAGGATATTCCTGGCAGAATGAGGTGAACTCACGGCACTCATCGGCCACATGGCTTAACTCCTGGGCATCGTTCGACGAGATTATCAGATGAGCCCCTTCCTCAGCGAGCTGTAAAGCCAATTCCTTTCCTATGCCCGATGAGGCACCGGTTATCCAAACAAGTCGGTTTTTAAATGAAATCATCAAACATCAAATTATTCTTTGAGCTTGTGTATGCCCAAAAATTTTGATGTCAAATGTAACACTTTTTTATAAAGTTAATTCTGAGAACCTAGTATTCTTTCCGTGAGGTTTCCTTACCGTTCTCGTCATAAATGATCCAGGTACCGCTTTTTTCGCCATCGGAATAGGTCATATCGTATCGGAGAGTGCCGCTATCGTCCCAAACATACCATTTCCCATGTTTTTTACCCTTCACAAAGTTTGCTTCGGAAACCTTTATGCCCATTTCGTTCCATTTCTCCCATCGGCCATTCTTTTCACCAAGGCTGTAGGTCCTAATTTCCTGAATTTTTCCGGTTGGGTAGAATAGTTTCATTTCGCCATCGGGTAGTCCGTTGGTGATTAAGGCATCAACTTTAATGTTTCCATTGTCATAGTAGGAGGTGTAGCGACCGGAATACAATTTCCCATTACTATCATAATATCTACCCTCGCGTTCAACAACATTGGTTTGGGCAAAGCTAACCAGCGAAGCTAATGAGATGAGTAACGTTAAAAATAATTTCATAATGTGCATTTTAGACTTATTTTACGAAAATTACTTCAAAAAAGGTGCAAAAAAACTTCCCGAATATCGGGAAGTTTATTGATTTTATGAAATAAAAGTACTAGTAATTGGTATTAACAGGGTCCCAGTTGGTCCATCCCTGAGCCCAGTTTTGGGTTCCAAAAGCACCGCGGAAAGTAACTGTCTCAAATCCTGTGAGTCCGGTAAACGAAGCACCAGTTAATGCAGGGGAACCGCTTTGTGGCACAGCGTTTACATTCCCCCAGTTCCAGGCATTCGTAAGTTGAAGCTCGCTATTTTCAGCATAAATGGTGTTATTACCTGAACTAAACATGGTTTCGTATTGTTCCTGAGTTAAGCTTGTTCCATCGGTTTTGGCATTAAAATTCTTTACCATACCAGCCATTAA
Organism: Tenuifilum sp. 4138str; assembly: GCF_041102575.1. Taxonomy (NCBI): domain Bacteria; kingdom Pseudomonadati; phylum Bacteroidota; class Bacteroidia; order Bacteroidales; family Tenuifilaceae; genus Tenuifilum; species Tenuifilum osseticum. The sequence continues at coordinate 168,485 of NZ_JBGCUE010000005.1, forward strand.
GCAATTTTTGATTTCGGGACCACTGGCAGCATTGTAAAGTTCCATTGATGGTCCTTCAAGAGAAATACCAGTATTAAAACCTGCGATTATTGAGTTGTATAGGTTCAAACGGGTATTTCGGCGTAACCTTAAGCCATATTTATGGTTGGGATTTACGTTTGCTTGAGTTTTAGTGGCATAAGGGCCAAGAATTGTAATGTTGCTAAACTTTGCTGAAGTAAGAGGGCTATTTGATGAACCGTTAGCATCGTTATCCGATTCAAAACCGTTGGAAGCATCGCTCTTATCGGCTTCTTCCGGGCCACGAAGAATTAAAGCGAACTGCACATTACCGCTAAAACCATTATCGGTATCAAAGTCGTCGTCGCCACCGCGATAGGAAATCAAGTATTTAGCATTTACTGTTCCGCCAAACCATTCGAATGAATCATCGCGGCCGAATGAAACCTGTACATACTCAATGGTAGTTCCACGGCCTACGCCGCCCATGGTTAAACCATTAATTTCGTTACCATTGGAAACTTCATAACCAGCAAACTCAATTCGCACATACCTTAGTATGCCTGAGTTATCGTTAGGATCGGTTCCACCGTAAACAGCGCCGGTTCCGCCTTCAACCTCTGCTTCACCCCCGGTTTGGTTAATAGGGGCTTTCCCGCAAATGATTATCCCTGCCCAGTCGCCAGGTTTACGTTCTCCTGCTGGCTTATCGCTGGTGAAAACAATGGGTTTCTCAGCTGTTCCGTTTGCCACAATTCTAGCTCCACGTTCCACAATAAGGCATGCCTTTGAGTCGCTTAACCCTTTTATCAGAGTGCCTGGTTCAATGGTAAGGGTTGCGCCTGATTTAACATACACATAGCCATCGAGAATAATGGTGTCCTTTGCTTCCCAAAGGGTGTTTTGTGAAATTTCACCCGATACGGTTTTTTTGGTTCCTTTGGGGGTATCGTCGTCGTTCTTATCGCACGATGTTACCACTAAGCCTAATAGGGCTACTGCAATTAATAACAAATTACTTTTTTTCCGATTCATACAATTAGTATTTAAAGGTTAGTTTATTTCTTTTTCACAATCCAAAAGTATCCAGCAAATCGAACTTTAACGTTAAGGTGAGCTTAGCTTTACATTAGCAGTTTGTTACATTAAGGTTAAGGTGAAAAAAAAAGAGCCGGATTAGGGCATCCGACTCTGGTTTAGTATGTTATGTTAACTTCTAAATTCTACTCAACTGTGTTTAACTCAATCTTTACCTCCTTTGAACTTTTTTTCACCTCAACCTCAGCAGGTGCATACGATATCAAACTAACACATAATTTTGCCTTAGGCTGAGTGAGGTTTATTGTAAAGTTACCCTCAAAATCGGTATAAACAACTGTATTCTCATCAAGCTTAACCGCTACACCGGCCAGAGCCTCGCCTGTTGTTTTATCGACTACCTTTCCACTAATGGTGCTAACCATGTTGGAAGTAGTTTCAGCCGATTCCTTTTTAGCATCTTCGTTAGCAGCTATAAGGTTTAGTGCCAACATGCTAACTATTAAAACTGACAGTATTTTTTTCATTGCTTTATGGTTTTCTCATTTAACTACTGCAAAGTAAATACTCCAATATTGCCTCATTATTACCCAAAAATGATTTGTATGTTAAGTTTATGTAAATTGTATAAATCATGCTGGGAAAAAGAAAAGCCGGATGTTAAAACTAATCTAAACATCCGGCACTGGTGATTAAAACCTACACTAAAACCTAAGATTGGCACCAAGGGAAAATGTTATACCCTGCTCGTATAGTTTGTTGTTCATAATCAAATCGTTGTTGTTTGAACCTATGAAAGGCTGGTATGTGTTATATTTTTGGTTTAAAAGATTTTTTACGCCTGCTTTAATTTCAACCTTTTTACCAAACTCTTTCGATACTGTTATGTCAACTAAATGTTGGTGCTTTTCGTAGTAATCAGGAATATCCTGGTCCTGGTTCTGGAAAGGAATCCCAACCGCCAGAATTCTATCCCCTATAACATTGTACTGAACGGAAACGCTTAGGTTGTTTTTATCGTTCTGGTAGAAAATACCAGCATTAACCACGTATGGGGATTGGCCCTGCATGGGTCTATTCCTGAAAATACTTCCTTCAGGGAAAATAACCTTACTATGTATATACGACGCATTCAAGACCATGTAAAAATCTTTAAGCATTGGAATGGCTTGCAGGGACTTGCGAAGGTCAACTTCTACACCAAAGCTATAGGCCCCTTCAGCATTATTGTATGTGAAGAGGGGTCGAGCGCCAGCTGGTTTAAATACAAGTTCAATTGGGCCATTAAACTTTTTATAAAAAAGCCCTACTGAAAAGGTTTCGCCGGTATTGGGATAAAGTTCCCAGCGTAAGTCGTAGTTATGAATGAGGCAGTTCTTAAGGTTTGTGTTCCCCACAAATTCAGCTTCATCGGTAAAGTTATAGAAGTAGAATGGGGCAATTTCGCGGTATTCAGGTCGGTTTATAGAGATACCTGCTGCCAGCCTGATAAGGTTTTTCTCGTTAAAGTTATAGGTAATATTTGCTGAAGGGAAAATATCAATGCCATCATCCTCAACTTTAACTGGCCTACCGTAACGGTCGTAACTGTTAAGAATCTGGTTCATCCATTCCGCCCTAAGTCCCCCATAAAATGATAATTTTTTGGTAATATTTGTGTTAAGGGCTATGTATGCTGATCCCAAAATGGATGAAACGTTGTATGAGTCAGATTTTGAGGTTGACTCTCTGAGCAAAAACCCATCGGGGCTTGTGTTGATGTTTTCCACACTAAAAATCTGATCGATTGGTAACCAAACCGATTCGGTGTACGATGAATTTTTGGCAAATCCCAGAATGCGTGCGTCAAAATAGCGCGCCTTAAATTCCCCGTAAGTACCGCTTTTTAGGGTAGGTTCCCAATTCCCTATTTTTAATTTTCTTTCGTAGTTGACTCCTAAACTGGCAATATGCTCAACAAGTTTCATGTAAACTCTACCCGCATCGCTTACTGAGGGTGTAATTCCAACTGCTGCGTAATACTCATTGTAGTGCGGAATAAGGGGTTCATCCTGCAGGGTAGTGCGGAGCTGCTTCAGGTCAGGCTCATTCCTGTATGAAAGAGCATAGCCTGTAACCCAATCTAATTTATTCTTTTGATTGTCGCCCCAGCGGTGTTCTCCACCAAGCTGTGATGAGTAGGTTGTTCGGTTTTGAAAGTTATCCTGGTAGGAACGAATGGTAAAACCTTCATGCCCATTTAGCCCATTCCGGATTATTGCATTGCTTTTACCAATTAGGTTAAAAAGGTTACGAAATTCAATTTTACTCCCTTTACCAGTGAAAAACGACCAGTTGTGAAGTAAGCCAATTTTTACTTTTCGGGTAAATATGCTATCGGTGTAGTTATGGTTAAAGGGAGGTTCCTGGCCAGGCACTAACTGCACCTGGTATTCACTATGATTAACTTCTTCAGTCTCAAAGGTGTTGCTATAGGAAAGTGATGTAATGTTACCCAAGCGTTTATTCCCTTTCTGCCATTTTCTTCCAAAGGAAAGGTTGAACTTTTGGTCAGGTACTGCTTGTACACTTTGGGGCGCCCAACTGGTGTTTAATTTCTGCCCTAAACTTGCTAGCTGTGAGTTTGTTAAGCCTTTAAGTGTTGATGGAAAGTCGGCGGGTAAATTCCTTGTACCATCATCAAAGCCCAGCCAATCGGTTTTACTTTTGGTTATCTGCTTAAAATTGCCATAGCTTGTGCTAGTGTTGAACCCAGTTGCATAACCAATGCTAAGAAAGTTTTCATCGGGCATATTTTTCGTTGAGATTTTAATGAATCCACCCGTAAAGTCTGCTGGTAGCTCTGGCGAAGGGCTTTTGTAAATCACCATGTTGTCAATCATGGCACTTGGAATAACATCGAAGGAAAAAGCTTTTTGATCGGATTCGCTGGAGGGAGTTGAAGCATTGTTTATCCAGGCGTTGTTATAACGCTGGTTTAGGCCTCGCACCACAACAAACCTGTCGTCAATAATTGAAACTCCGGGAACACGGCGTATAACCTCCGAAGCGTCGCGATCCTGTGAACGGGTAATTTGCTGTGCCGATATTCCGCTTGCCACAGTAAGACTTGCCTTTATGGTGCTTAACATGGCAACCTCAGTGTTTGTTTTACGTGCGGCTGTTACAGTAACCCCTTCAATGGCAGTGGTTATTTCTTCAAGCTCAACTTTTACTACTGTACTTTTATTAGGCTCAACTTTAATGTTATTCAAAATTACGGGTTGGTAGGAAATAAAAGAAACTAGAACATTGTAAGTTCCCGGATTAAGATTTGATAAGGTAAACCGACCATCAAAATCGGTAATAGTACCGGTAGTGGTACCCTCAATTATTACATTGGCACCCACAAGGGTCTCGTTGTGCGACCTGTCGTAAACCACACCTTCAATTGATCCTTTTTGTGCCCAGGCCTCAAAAACAATAAAAAAACCTGAAAGCAAAAGCAATACAATCTTATTATTAGTTTTCACCATAGTTTGTTTAGTATTTCCTACTTTTTTACAGCTACAAAGTAAGTCACATTAAATGGCATAGATTTTAATTCCACGTTACCGTTTTGTTAATCTAACCCTAACCCGTTTTGTAAAAAAGTTAACTTTGAGTTAACTTTAAACACTTGCTAAGCTTTTTATATTTGTAAAAACAAAAATTTAAAGGAATGAATGTATCACGGTATAGAATCCTGATTGTTGATGATGAACCCGACATTGTAGAGTTCCTTAGCTATAACCTTAAAAAGGAGGGGTTTCAAATTCAAACTGCCTCCAATGGCCGTGAGGCCATCGAAAGGGCTATCGATTTCCGACCACATCTAATACTCCTTGACGTAATGATGCCCGACATGGATGGAATTGAAACCTGTGAACAGCTTCGTAAACAGCCATCAACTTCAAATACTTTAATAGCTTTCCTTACAGCGCGCAGCGAGGACTACAGCCAAATTGCAGGATTCGATGCTGGGGGCGACGATTACATCACCAAGCCAATTAAGCCAAAAGTGCTGATAAGCAGAATAAAGGCATTACTCAAACGAAGCGGCACCCTCATTGATGATGCTGAAAGCCTTGATACTATACCAGCCGAAGGAATTTATATAGATAAGGAACGCTACTCCGTTTATGTCAATGGGAATGAGCTATCGCTCCCAAAAAAGGAGTTTGAACTACTTGCTTTGCTTTACAGCAAACCCCAAAAGGTTTTCACCCGCGATGAAATTTACCAGGCCGTTTGGGGCGATGACATTGTGGTTGGCGATAGAACTATTGATGTTCATATCCGCAAGCTACGCGAAAAACTTGGTGATGACTACATTAAAACTGTAAAGGGGGTTGGTTACAAGTTTACTTCGTAAATCAAGTTGATGATGTAAATTATTTGCCAATGTTGTTTAGTTAAGGTTATTTGTCATGTTGCGCGCAAGCGAAACATCACGCTGTCGTGCTTAGCCCCGATTTATAGGGATAGGCTTCGCCGAAGCATCTCATTGCTTTTTTCTCATCAATCCATTGAAGAGCTCCCTCGACTTTGCTTGGGATGATAAAAACCCTATCTTCCTTTCTGCTCCCTTGTCATGCTGAACTAGCCGAAGCATCTCTTTACCTTTAACCCTTTATTCCTTATTGTTTTTTTTGGAAACCGCTCTTTGCAGTGTTTTTCTGTTGCGATGCAACGCATCTGAATTGCTCTTTGGAAAAGGTGTTGCTTGCATCGCCTTACATATGGGAGTATTCATAGGGTTACAAATATTTCGCCCCTACGGGGCTGGAAGCGTTGTTAGTTGTTCGTTGCTCGTTGGTTCATGAAATCGATCTCACCCCCGCCCCTATCCTGACAGAAGAGGGGAGAAGCAATTAGGAAACCTTGTTGCAGGGCTAAAGTCTCCCCTCTCAGGGGAGATTTAGAGGGGTAATCTAGGTTGAATGTGGAAATCATCCTCACCCATCCATTTTCCATAAGGGGGGAATGGAGCGGAAGAAGCAAGCAGAGGCATAAAAGCCTGACCCGGCAATGGGTCGGGGGTGGAACGTGGCGGTGGGCTAAGTAAGCGATACCACATGAGTCACGCCACAGGCGTGGCGAATAGTATCGCGTGGAAGTTCCACCCGCGGGGAACCCATCGGGTCGGGCTTTTCAGCCTTGATTTTCTTTGGTTCTTTCTTGTATCAAGACAAGAAAGAACGTGTAAGCTGCTCTTTGCAGTGTTTTTCTGTTGCGATGCAACGCATCTGAATTGCTCTTTGGTAAAGGTGTTGCGTGCATCGCAAAATAATTTGAACACCTCAGTACCCCGGGTTAAAACCCAGGGCTAATGTGATTTGCCCTTTCAGGGCGATTTGTGTGCGTCTAAAGACGTGTGCTAGCTAGTGAGTTCTTAAATCTTAAATCGAGATCCCTCGACTACGCTCGGGATGACAATGGAGTTGTAAATGTTACGCCCCTACGGGACGGGAAGCGGTCTTCGTTGCTCGTTGTTCGTTGCTCGTTGGTTCATGAAATTGACCTCACCCCCGCCACTCTCCTGACAGGAAAGGGGTGAAGCAATTATGAAACCTTGTTGCAGGGCTAAAGTCTCCCCTCTCAGGGGAGATTTAGAGGGGTCATCTAGGTTGAATGTGGAAAAAAACCTCACCCCAACCATTTTCCATAAGGGGGGAATGGAGCGGAAGAAGCAAGCAGTGGCATAAAAGCCTGACCCGGCAATGGGTCGGGGGTGGAAAGTGGCGGTGGGCTTAGTAAGCGATACCACATGAGTCACGCCACAGGCGTGGCGAATAGTATCGCGTGGCAGTTACACCCGCGGGGAACCCATCGGGTCGGGCTTTTCAGCCTTGATTTTCTTTGGTTCTTTCTTGTATCAAGACAAGAAAGAACGTTTAAATAGCTCTTTGTAATGCTTTTCCTTTGCGATGCAAGGCTTCAGTGTTGCTCTTTGGAAAAGGTGTTGCGTGCATCGCCTTACATATGGGAGTATTCATAGGGTTACAAATATTTCGCCCCTACGGGGCTGGAAGCGTTGTTCGCTATTTGTGAATCGATGTTCGAGAATATCACGTCACACGCTCTGTGTAACACCGTGTTACATTGTGTAACTCTGTGATACTTGCTGTTACTCGTTGTTCGTGAAGCTATTGTCATGTTGAGCTAAGCGAAACGTCTCATGGGGTTGATTAGAGATCCTTCGCTCCCCGCTAGGGCGGGACAGGCCGCTCAGGATGACAAAAGGAGGGTCTGTTTTGTTAGCTAAACGACATTGAATTTTTTTCCAAAAAAATGTAAAATCACCCTAAAACCAAGTGGAGTTTTGTTTGTAAAGATATATTTTTGAAAAAATAATTTTTAATTTGATAGTTCAATTTTTGTTACCATTAATATGCAAATAGCAATTTGGAAACCCGAGTATAGTGTTGGTGTTAAAAGTATTGATGAGGATCACCAAAAGCTCTTCGATTTACTTAACCAGCTTTTTGAGTCAATGACAAAGGGTAAAGGGAAAGAAATAATAAATGATATTATTTCAGAGCTGGAAAGGTATGCGGTTTTCCATTTTGGGAGAGAGGAGTCGTATTTTAGGGTAACTAACTACCCGTTTGCTCTTCAGCATATTAAGGAGCATCAGTACTTCAAGCAGAAAGTAGCAGAGCTTAAAAAGGATGTTGCATCAAACAAAGGTATGGTTGCTCCAGATGTACTTGGTTTCCTGAGCGATTGGTTAAAGAATCACATTGCCAAAAGCGATAAGGCCTACGAAGATCATTTTAAAAAATTCGGGGTAGTCTAGTACTATGCTACCTCTTTTTAATTATAAAAAAGTTGACACAGGTCTTATGGTCTTGAATTAATTTTAGTTCAATCCATAAAACCTGTGTCATTTCTGTTATAATGATATTGTTCCGTAGTTTTATAAAATGGGCAACTACTCAATATTGTTTAGAATAAAGTCCCGTTGAGCTTTCAGGATGTTAATTGTATGTAAAAGTAGGTTCTTAATTTCGTTGAGTAGGCCTAAGTAAAGCACGCTATTGCGAGTTCCTGTTTCACCCTGTTTAATACGTTTTACCTGTTTCTTGCGTATTTTGTTCAGATCTTCCAGGATATCCTGCTGCTTTTTGATAGCATCAGGAACGCGGGTGTAATCGTTCTGCTTAATCATTTCCAGAATGTCATCGAAGAGATCCGAAAGCTGGTTGCTCAAATCCTTCAGCTCAGCAGCCTGCTCACGGGTTAACCCCTTATGTTGATTCTCAACATGCTGTAAGCTGGGGCGCGAGACAAACTCCAGGGAGTGGGCAAGTTCACGCAGGTAATCAATTACCTGTACGTAATAATGACCAGTTTCAATTGAGTCGGCTTCAAGCTGCTTGAGAACATAGTATACGTTATACTTTAACTTTTTGGCTTCCATGTTAAGGGCCTCCACCTCCTCGTTTACCTCCTTAAGCTGTCGGCGGTTCTCGGTTGTTAGCCCATCAATGGTTCTATTGTAAACCTTTATTGACTGTTTTAAGTATTTACGTAATTCATTGGTGCAACGGTTTACAATACTAACTTCATCAACTATTTCCTCGTCAGCCAATTGCTTGGTCTTTTTCTTATGCAACACGTGTGATTTAATTAGTAGACCAATAGCTATAGCCAGTAAAATTATAAGTGCGGGTGCTTTGCCAAAGTAAAGTGCGGTAGCTATTCCAAAAGCAATTGTAAAGGTTACAAATGCAGTAAAGAACCATCCTGCAATAACTGTAATTACTCCTGTAATACGATAAACTGCGCTTTCGCGACCCCAGGCTTTATCGCTCAGCGATGTTCCCATAGCAACCATAAAGGTTACATAGGTGGTTGAAAGAGGGAGCTTTAGTGCGGTAGCCGAACTGATTAGTATACTTGCCATTACAAGGTTAACGGAGGCTCTTACTAAATCGAACGATGGGGCATCCTTTGGGTTAGAGTATCGGGGGGCTTTAGTGGTATCGAACTGCTTAGCCACAAATTTTCTGATAAAACGGGGTGTAACTTTATCGACATGCTCTGCAAACCTTCGGGCTATTCGCACAATTGTCCTTGAAAACTGTGTACTTCCAAAACGCTCCATACCAGCATCCTGACGGGCTAAGCCCACTTCGGTATCGGTAACTGTTCTTGCTTTACGCGATGCCCAAAGGGTAATTACCATTATTAAGCCTGCAATGAATAGGTACATAGAGTTAGTGCTTACCTCACCAGCTAATTCAGTCATCCTCAGGGCTTCGGGTGCAATTTCTGGGTTTGCTGCATGTATTTGGTAAGCTTTTAACCCAGCCATCGAAACACCAATAAAGTTCACAAGGTCGTTCCCGGCAAACGATAATGCTAGGGCAAAAGTACCCATAAGTACAATAAACCTTAGTACATTCAGTCTGAACAGGCTAATTAGTAGTTGGAATACTACTGTCCAAACTAAAAAACTGTAAAGAAGAATGTTTAATGAATGGTCCGAAATATAGCTTATAGTTTCTTTGGATATTAAAGTGGTATCCTTTACACCTTTCATCACTATAAAATAGGTAATGGCTGTCATGGCAATGCCACCCCATATTCCACCAACAAATTTCAGGTTTTTCTGGTAGTTAAAACTGAAAAGTAGTCGTGCAATGTACTGAACAACCATTCCTACTACAAATGCAACAACCACTGAACTCAATATTCCCGATATGATTGCCAGAGCTTTACCACTATTTATGTAATTTCCCAGGTTTGAAATGGTTTCACCCTCGGTATTCATTATCTTGAAAATGGAAACAGCAACTGCCGAACCTAAAAGCTCAAACACAAGGGAAACCGTAGTTGAGGTGGGTAATCCAAAGGTGTTAAAGAAGTCGAGAACAATAACATCGGTAATCATTACGGCAAGGAAAATAACCATCATCTCTGTAAAGTAGAAGTTTTCCGGCCGGAATACGCCCTTTCGGGCAACTTCCATCATACCGCTTGAAAATACTGAACCTACTAATACCCCTGCCGAAGCAACCAACAGAATCCAATGCCTTTTGGCAACTTTTGACCCTATGGCTGAGTTAAGGAAATTAACAGCATCGTTTGCCACACCTACCATCAGGTCCGATGCAGCCAGTAGAAAAAGGATACCTACAATAAATAAATAGTATGTTTCCATTGTATTATAGTTTGACGCGCAAAATTACCCTTTCAAATGCTTGGTTTCTTAAATGCCCTATTACTTTTAGGTTAACCCAATGTTAAGTTAATGTTAAGTGGGTTAAAAATCAAATTGATTTTCTTTTTCTAAACGATACTGGAATCACATCGCCATTGTTCATGGTGATTAATGATGATGGGAATCGGGAAATTTTTTCAATATACCGTTGATTCACCAAATGCGATTGATGGCAGCGTAAAAATCCGCATTCGTTAAGCATTTCGTCAAACTCCTTGAGAGTTCGGTTTACTCGTACTTGGTTGCCATCCACAAGGTAAAAAATGGTTGCATTGCCATCGGATTGGCATCGAACAATTTCTGAAGTGTTAACAACGTAAGTGCCATCGGAGTTCCTAAGTGCAAGTAGCTTATCCTTTTTTCCAATATTCCTGGTGTTTTCAATAAGGGCATTGAGGCGTTCCTGTTGCTTATCGTTAAGGGCTTGGGCTAAGGCAACATCTAAAGCTTTAACAAGATCATCGGGGTCCACCGGCTTAAGAAGATAGTCTACAGCACTAAACTTAAAAGCTTTGACAGCATATTCCTGGTATGCAGAAATTATTATCACTTTAAAAGGAATATTATCAAACATCTTCAGTAGGTCGAACCCATGCCCATCGGCTAACTGCATGTCGAGGAATACAATATCGGGGCACTGGTTTTTTATCAAATCGTAGGCGCTTTTTATGCTTTCAGCTTTACCTATAACGGTTATAGATGGGTAATATACATTAAGCATTCGGGTTAGCGATTCCCGCGCATGTATCTCGTCGTCAACTATAACTGCTTTAACCATTACTTTAGGGGTATTACAATTTGAGCTATAGTTCCCGAGGTGTTCCCACTTAGGGTCGATTTATCGGTAATGTTTAGCTTGATTCCCGAATTCCCAAGCTTTTTGAGGTTTTTAATACGTTCCTTGGTTATTTCGGTAGCTAACGACCTGTACTGTTTCCCTTTACTCTCCTGAACTTCGCGCGATTTCTCAATTCCTATACCGTTGTCTTCCACTTCAATTACAAGTTGCTTTGGTTTAGTTAGGGTATAGCGAATCTCTATTTTACCTGCCCAGTAAATGCCAGACAAGCCATGCTCGATAGCATTTTCTATGAGCGGTTGTGCAAGCATCGGTGGGATTAGTGTTGCATCGGGGTCAATTTGCTCTGCAACGATTATGGTATAGTCGAACCTTCCTTCAAACCTTAGCTTCTGTAAGTCGAGGTAAAGCTTAAGGGTGGCAATTTCTCTCTCTAAGCTACACAGCTCACAACGGGAGTTTTCAAGGATTAGGCGGGTAAGTTTTGCAAAGCTTGCGAGATACTTACTGGCGGTATGGGGTTCGTTGCGGAAAATATAGCTTTGAATGGCTGTTAAGGAGTTGAATACAAAATGCGGATTCATTTGCGAGAGCAAAACTTGCTGTTCGTATCTTAAAATCCGATCTTTTAGCTTTTTTCTGCTGGTAAAAAGGTAGATTATTGCAATGGCAAACACCACGGAATGAATAACAAGCAGGGTTACTTGTGGAGTGGAAGATATGAACATGGTGCACAATTGTTTGATGCAAATATATGTTTTTTGGTTAAACCATTAAGTGGGAATTCAATCGAAAAGAATAAATTTGCAGCCAATTGCTTTTCATGAAGAGGGTCATTTCAATAATACTATTGGGGCTGGGTGTGGGGATGATGTTGGTTCATTCACTTGTTCCGCATCACCACCACAATGGTGAGGTTTGCTTTGTTGAGGCTGCTCAGATGTGTTGCCAACATGGCAATGGTAACCACCACGATTCCCCCCATAGCCATTCCCACGATCAGTCATGCAACCTTTTGAATGACCTTACCCAGGCCGAAAAGTTTAGGGTTATTGATATTTCGCAGGTAATCTCAAATCTTAACGTTGTTAAGGATTTTTTTGCTAATCTAAACAGATGTATCGATACTGCCGTAAGGCTGGAACTTTCACAAAGAATCTACATTTCTGGTATTTCTAATACCTGGCAGATTCTAATTATTAGCTGCCACACATTAAGGGCTCCCCCTTTCTAAATCGATTTAGTTGGTTTGTATTCATGGTTAGTATCACTAACCAAAGTTTACTATTCATTTTTCGTTAATAATTAATTCGATTTGGAATGGTTAAAAATTATTTACTAATAGCCCTTGCTACATTTATTTTTACTGCTTGTAATGATACTCAAAGGCAACAAAGTCAAAACCATGAAGGGCATTCGCATGAACAAGCTGAACATGCCGAAGAGGAAGTTGCGCACTTTACAGCTTATACTGATAGCCTTGAGATATACATTGTTGGCAACCCAATTATCGCCGGCAAGGAGGTTGAACTTACCGCTCACGTAACAGGGATGAAGAGTTTCAAACCTGTAAAGGTTGATTCATTAATGCTTAACGTAACGGCCGAAGGTAAATCGTATTCCTTTACAGCCATAAATACTGGTAACGATGGAATTTACAAGCTCAAAGTACAATTTGATGTAAATGGTAAGGCCGATGCTTCAATTGAAATGGTAATAAATGGCATTAAGGGATTTTACCGGTTGGGACAGTTTACCATTTACCATTGCGAACACGATTGGGCAGACTCGCCCGAACATAGCCATGCATCAAACACTATCAAATTTACAAAGGAGCAGGCTTGGGCTATTGATTTTGCTACTGAAATTATCACGCCTCAACCAATAGGTGCAGTTATAAAAACTACTGGCATGGTTTTGCCGGCTCAAGCCGACGAGGTGGTTTTGGTAGCAGGTATTTCGGGAATAGTGAGCTTTGCTGATAGGTCTATTTTACCTGGAATGCAGGTTCATGAGTCGGAGGTATTGCTTAGGTTGATTTCCAAGGGTGTGGCCGATAACTTTGCTTTACGCTATGCCGAGGCTAAAAGTAGGTATGAGCTTGCCAAGTCCGCTTACGAGCGTCAAAAAGCTTTGGCTGGTGAGCAGGTTATTTCCACTGCTGAGTTCCAAAAGGCAAAAAGCGAATATGAGGTAGCCCTTGCTGCATTCAAGGCCTGTGAAAACGGATTTTCTGCCGATGGCCAACAAATTGTAAGCCCTACAAATGCTGAGGTTCTGAAAGTGTACATATCAAATGGCGATTACGTAAACGCTGGTCAGCCTTTGGTAAAGCTGAGTAAGCTATCTGTTTCAAGGATTCAGTGCTACGTTCAGCCACGCTTTCTGAATTTACTTAACTCAATTTTCGATGCAAATATTAGGGTATCCTCTTCCGGAGTGGTCGTTAACCTAAAATCATCTGGAGGGAGTATAGTTGCAGTAGGCAGGACAATATCATCGGAAAACCATTTAATCCCGGTTGTCATGGAATTACCCAATGTTGGGGTATTGCCAGTAGGCGAAGTGGTTGATGTTTACCTGCTTTGTCAATCCAAGGGGCACGCCCTTACTGTTCCGCTTTCAGCACTTCTGGAGGAGCAGGGTAACCATTTTGTGATGGTGCAGCTAACCCCGGAAACTTTCATTAAACGCGAGGTGAAGCTAGGTGTTACCGATGGTTCAAGGGTTGAGGTTTTATCGGGCTTGCAATCAGGCAATCGGATTGTAACTCGGGGTGCCGTGTATGTAAAGATGGCACAAAGTTCGGGTGCGCTCGATGCTCACTCGGGTCATGTTCACTAAAAGAAGTTGGCTATGCTCGACAGGATAATCATTTTCTCGCTGAGAAATAAATATTTCATACTCATAAGCACCTTAGTGCTTATGGTTATAGGACTTCGTACAGTTTCCAATATGGACATTGACGTATTTCCTGACCTTACAGCCCCCACAGTTGTTGTAATGACCGATGCTCACGGTATGGCAGCGGAAGAGGTTGAGAGGTTAGTAACATTTCCAATTGAGACCGCCGTGAATGGCGCTACCGATGTTAGGCGGGTAAGGTCAGTATCCGCTCAGGGCTTTTCGTTTGTATGGGTGGAGTTTGACTGGGGAGTAGATGTTTTAAAGGCACGCCAGGTTGTTAGTGAAAAGCTTATTGCGGTTGCCCAACAAATGCCCTTGGGCGTGAGTCAACCAATGCTTGCACCACAAAGTAGTGTGATGGGCGAAATCTTTTTTATTGGCCTGCAAGCCGATAGTACAAGCATGATGGAGCTTCGGACAATTGCAGAATGGACAGTTAAGCCTCTTGTTCTTGCCACTGGTGGGGTTTCGCAGGTTACCATCATTGGTGGCGATTACAAGCAGTACCAGGTGGTGGCAAATCCTACACGCATGCTTCATTTAGGCGTTACTATGCATGAGCTGACCAATGCATGCCGATTCATCAGCATGAATTCCAATGGAGTTAACGTAAGGGAATTTGGAAATGAGTATGTAGTCCGAGGAATAGCGCGCACTTCCGATATTGAGCAACTTGGTCAAACCCTGGTTGCCACCCGTGAAGGAATGCCTGTAAAGATTAGCGACATAGCTGAAATCCGTGTTGCACCTGCCCCTAAAATGGGTTATGCATCAAGCAATGCATCGCCGGCAATTATTCTATCAATCTCAAAGCAACCCAATATTAATACACTTGAGGTTACTCGTAAAATTGAGGCAAATCTGGAAAATCTGAAAAAATCGTTGCCCCCCGATGTCAAGCTTAACACCAAAATATTTCGGCAATCCGATTTTATTGAGCGCTCAGTGGGGAACGTTCGGCAGGCATTAATTGAGGGGGCAATCTTTGTAACCATTATTCTTCTGCTTTTTCTTGGTAGTTTTCGGACAACAATCATTTCGCTGCTTGCCATACCCATTTCGTTACTTGCCACTTTTGTGGTGATGAAATTACTCGGTATCAACATCAATACCATGAGCCTTGGCGGAATGGCAATTGCCATAGGTTCGCTGGTTGACGATGCCATAATTGATGTTGAAAATGTTTACAAGCGATTGAGGCAAAATTGGCAGAAACCTGAACATCAAAGGCAATCGAATTTTGCGGTAGTTTATGAAGCTTCTCGCGAGATTAGGGCTTCAATCCTGAATGCAACTTTGATTATAATTGTTGCCTTTGTTCCCTTATTTTTCTTAAGCGGTATGGAAGGGCGTATGCTTAAGCCACTCGGTATTTCATTCATTGTATCACTTTTTATGTCGTTGCTGGTAGCAATGACTCTTACCCCTGTGCTAGCGCAAATGCTGCTATCAGGCGAGACCTACCTCAAACAAAATATGAATGAGAAATGGTTGGCAGCCAAGCTCAGGAAAGGCTACGAAAAGTCGTTGCAGTGGGTTCTTAGCAGAAAAAGATTAGTGTTAGGTAGCACCCTGTTGCTGCTAGTTTTGTCGGTTATGCTCTTGTTTGGCATGGGGCGTAGCTTCCTTCCGGAGTTTAATGAGGGCTCGCTAACGCTATCGGTGGTAACGCCACCGGGCACTTCGCTCGATGAAACCAATAAGGTGGGTAACTACATCGAAAGAAAGCTTCTGGCAATACCTGAGGTAACATCAACAGCCCGCCGAACAGGTAGAGGCGAGCTCGATGAGCATTCGCAGGCAACCAACAGTTCCGAGATTGATGTGAACTTTCAGCTTAAGGAGCGCAACAACGATGAGTTTCTCGCCGATGTTCGAGCAACACTCGCCCGCATCCCGGGTATAGCTGTCACTGTTGGGCAGCCTTTGGGGCACCGCATCGACCATATGCTTACTGGCACGCGGGCAAGCATTGCCATTAAGCTCTTTGGCGACGACCTCTCTAAGCTCTATTCCCTAGCCAACCAAATAAAAGCTGAAATAGCGGGAATTAACGGTTTGGTTGATGTAAACGTTGAGCAGCAGGTTGAGGTGCCGCAAATTCAGATTAGAGCTAAACGGGCTCTACTTGCTGACTACGGCATCAGCCTCGAGGAGTTCAATGAGTTTATTGATGTTGTGCTCGGGGGTGAAAAACTTGCCGATATTTACGAAGGGCAGCAACGTTTCGACCTGGTGGTAAAGCTGGACTCAACCTACACTTCTACCATTGAAGGAATTAAATCGATTCTTATTGACTCGCCCAAGTATGGTAAGGTTCCTCTTTACCAAGTTGCCGATGTGATTTCAACTACAGGCCCTAACATTATTAGTCGTGAAAACGTTCAGCGCAAACTGGTTATATCGGCCAACGTTGCAGGGCGCGACCTACGAGGCGTTGTTAACGATATTCGTAGCAGGGTTGATGGGAGCATAACTTTCCCTGAGGGTTATAGGGTTGAGTACGGCGGACAGTTCGAGAGCGAGGCCCGTGCTTCGAGGACACTTCTAATAGCTTCTCTTATTTCAATTTTAATAATTTTTATGCTACTCTTCATAGAATTTCGTAACTTCAGCTTAGCCGGAATAATTTTATTGAACCTTCCCTTGGCCCTTATTGGTGGTGTTGTTGCCATATGGCTTACTTCGGGAGTTTTAAGCATTCCGGCAATTATCGGGTTTATTTCGCTTTTTGGTATTGCTACACGAAATGGAATATTGTTAATATCTAACTACATTCGTTTTAGAAAAATGGGATTTGATGTTCAGGAGGTGGTGGTTAAAGGTTCGTCAGACCGGCTAAACGCAATTCTTATGACTGCGCTTACCGCTGCCCTTGCTTTAATACCGCTTGCTTTTAAGGGGCACCTTGCCGGAAACGAGATTCAAAGTCCTATGGCCAAGGTTATTTTGGGAGGTCTGTTAACATCAACTTTTCTGAACATCTACATTATTCCCATTGTTTACACCATGTTTGATAAAAACGAAATTGTAAGTGATTATGATAACCAGGAGTAAAATTACATTAGTTCTCGTTACGGTTGCTTTTGCTGGTGTTACAAGAGCTCAAATTTCATTTGATAGGGTTTTGCAGCAGGTTGATTCTAACAACCTTATGCTAAAAGCGCTAAGGCAAAAGCTTGAAGCCGAGAGGATAGCTGCCCGGATAGGGATATCGCCCAGTAACCCTCAAGCCGAGGTTATTTACCAATGGGGTAGCCCTGTCGATCTTGGAAATAAAACCACAATCAGTATTACGCAGCAGTTCGATTTTCCAACCGCATATATTTATAGGGCCAAGCTTGCCAAAGGCATGGCAAGTGCTTTGGAGAACGAGTTTAGGTCAAAGCGCTCTGAGGTGCTTCAAAAAGCTGGTTTGCTTTACGCCGATTTGGTTTACCACAACGCTCTTTTAGTTGAGTTAAATAGGCAGCTGAAAAATGCCATGGTTATTGCCCAATCGCTTAAGCAAAAGTTTGAGGCTGGTGAAATAGGTGTAATTCCATACACACAGGCAGAACTTGTTTACCATGAGTTAAATTCAAGGATCATCCAAATTAGGTTAGAGCAAAAAAGTATAGCCGATGAGCTTGTAACTTTGAATGGTTCGGTTCCCATAGCCATTACTGATTCCGTTATGCTTGTTCCTGAATTGCCCGACAGCTTTGAATCGTGGCTCGGAGTTGCTGAATCGCAAAATCCTGAGCTGGCCTACCTGAAAAGCGAAACCGAAAATAGTCGTTTAAAGCTTAAACTTTCAAAGGCAGAGGTTTTGCCCACTTTTAACGCTGGTTATGCCAGCGAGAAGGTAGGAGGTGAACGCTTTCAGGGCATTGTTGCTGGTATTTCCATTCCATTATGGGAAAAGTCAAATACAGTGAGGTATGCAAGGGCTATGAATAGGTATATGCAATTGAATACTGATGATTACCTTTATTCCTTTAGGCAAAGTTCACAACGTCTTTTCAGTAAGGTTAAAGCATTGCAAGAGCTTACAAATCACCTTAGCCAATACATCAGTACTTTTGATATTGCTGATAAGTTATACCTAGCGCTACAAAAGGGAGAAATATCAATTGTTGATTACTACACCGAGCTAAACAGTTACAACAGTATCAAGGAACGATTACTTGAAGTTCAGCATGAGTGCCTTAAGGCTTACATTGAGCTGAATAGGTTTTCGTATTGATATTTTGCTTGATTAAGTAATATTTGTTCAATAGTAAAAAATCGCGCATTCTTTGATGCGCGTTTTTTTATTAACCAGTGGATGATGTAGTAGCAGTTAGCTATCAAATAGCTTCTCAAAACTACACATAACGCATTGAACCCTAAAGCTGGCAAGCCTAATAATGGTTGGTAAGTATTGATGGTATAAGCAAATCATTTTTTGCAACATTTTCTCAAATCTTGCTCATTAGTAATTATTATGAATTATTTCAGTAAGTCTGCACTCAACTGGAGTATCTTTGTAAAACAAAATCAAAAATGGAATTAGGATGAAAGCGATACAGTTGTTAGCCCTCACAGCGTTTTCTTTTCTTGCATTTTCATCTTGCCAAAAAGAAAGAACCGATAGGGTAAATAGCAATTCAGGCATTTCATTTGCCGGTAAGACCTATGAGGTTTTCACAACAGCAAACGATTCGGTTACTCGCTTAGCTCTAACTTCAAAAGGGAAATTCGATTTGGCTCGTCAACCATTTGAAACCGAAGTGGCTGTTTTTGTAAACCCAAGTAAACAGTTTCAGGAGATAATTGGTATTGGTGGAGCTATTACCGATGCTGCTGCGGAAACCTTTGCCCGTTTAACACCTGAGAATCAGCAAAAGCTATTGGAGGCTTACTTTCATCCTGAAAAGGGGATAGGTTACACATTTATACGCACCAGTATTCATAGCTGCGATTTTAGCAGCAGCAGTTACACATATATTGCCGATGGCGATAGCGCGCTAGCTACCTTTAGCATAGCGCACGACATGCAGTACAGGCTACCACTCATTAAAAAAGCGTTTGAAATATCGGGCAGTAACACTAAACTTCTTGCAAGCCCATGGAGTCCACCTGCATTCATGAAAGATAACAATAACATGCTTTACGGTGGTAAGCTTTTGCAGCGTTACTACCAGTCGTGGGCTAATTATTTTGTTCGGTTCATACAGGAATATGAGAAAGCCGGAATTCATGTTTGGGGTGTTACTGTTCAGAATGAGCCTATGGCTCGTCAAACTTGGGAGTCGTGCATATTTACTGCTGAGGAGGAGCGCGATTTCCTGAAGCATTACCTTGGCCCTACCTTTTGGAATAACGGGCTTAAGGATAAAAAGATAATTATTTGGGACCACAACCGCGATTTGATGCCTTACCGTGCTGATGTCATATTTTCAGACCCCGAAGCATCGAAATACGCTTGGGGCATTGGCTATCACTGGTATGAGGATTGGTGGGGCGGGAAAAAGATGTACGATAACGTAAGGAATGTTCACGAAAGTTATCCCGAAAAGCATATCATTTTCACCGAGGGAACAGTTGAACGCTTTGTGCCTAACCATTACAATTACTGGCCAAATGCCGAAAAGTATGCTACATCGATGATTTACGATTTTAACAGCGGCACATCGGGATGGATTGATTGGAATATCCTGCTCGATGAGAATGGAGGACCTAACCATGTTGGAAATTTTTGCTTTGCTCCCATGCATGGCGATACACGAACAGGCGAACTTTTTATTACCCCTGCATTCTACTACCTTGGCCATTTCTCCAAGTTTATTAGGCCAGGAGCGCGGCGGATTAGTACCTCGCCATCGCGCAGCAACCTACTTGCCGCATCGTTCAGCAATACCGACGGAAGTATAGTGACGGTTGTACTTAATACCACCGATTTACCCATAAACTACTTTCTGATTTGCGGTAATGCTATGGCTCAAATTCAAATACCTGCTCACGCAATTCAAAGTATCAGGTATTAATTATCAGTGCGTAGAGTATTGTGAATTAATACCATAAAGGTTTAATGGTTTATTAAAAGCACTCGCTAGGTAAAGGTAGTTGTTTCCCATTTTTTTTGTATTACGATTATAAAATTGCAATCCAATTTTTAGCGGTACGTTCAAAACAATTGAAAAATTCTATCTTTGCTTATCCAAACCATAAACCATGAGCGAGTCGCTGCTCGATGCACTAATAAAGCTTTTTGCCATACTCGTGAACATTGAGAGTAAAGCCGATAGTGGTTTTGCTCTCGATGTTTTGGAGGATTACCTGCATCACGACTTTAGCGATGAGCAGGCAAAGGTTTTTATTGATAGATTTACCAACTTTGGTGTTAGCTATCGTAAGGAGTTAGAGGATGTAAGCCTTGACCGCTTCACTGAGTCGCCCATGGTTCATGTTATAATCGATTCTATTAACCATGAGTTTGAACAGCACCAAAAGGTATGGCTAGTTTTACAGTTGCTGGAATTCCTAGCCGATAGCAAGCTTACCACTTCCGATAGGCTTGAATTTGCCCGAAGGGTAGCTAACCAGTTCAATATTAGTGATTTTGAGTTTTCCAATGGGCGCGATTTTATTCTAAGCGAGTCCCCCGGTCAAATACCGTGGAACCAACAGGTTCTACTCATAAGCTCGGAACGCGATAATCCTATACCAGAAATTAAACATCTTGTAAACGATCGACTTCAGGGGCAGCTTTACGTACTTAGGATTGCCAGTACCAATACCTTACTGGTGAAGTACTTTGGTGAGCTGGAGCTTTTCATGA
Source organism: Tenuifilum sp. 4138str (assembly GCF_041102575.1). Taxonomy (NCBI): domain Bacteria; kingdom Pseudomonadati; phylum Bacteroidota; class Bacteroidia; order Bacteroidales; family Tenuifilaceae; genus Tenuifilum; species Tenuifilum osseticum. The sequence goes on from NZ_JBGCUE010000005.1 coordinate 189,284, forward strand.
ATAGCCGAATGCTTAAGCCGGGGAGAACATACCTTTTCGGTCCCGGTGCTGTAATTCGCGGGACACGCATGTCGCCTGTTTACTACAGCAAGGTTGTATCGGTTTTTATTCAAACCCCTGGTAAGCCTTTTGTTTCAATTGTTGCAAAGGATATTGAGTATAAGCACAAGGGGAGTCGGAATGGAGTTTACCCATTTTCATTCTCAGCCTATTCCGGCCAACTGGTTGGAATTATGGGCGGAAGCGGTGTGGGTAAGTCAACCCTTATTAACCTTCTCAATGGGAATTTAAAGCCCGTTTCAGGCAAGGTTTATATCAATGGGTACGATGTTCATAACAGTAAAACCGAGCTTGAAGGGGTTATTGGCTATGTTCCTCAGGACGATTTGCTGGTTGAAGAGCTTACGGTCTTTCAAAATCTATACTACAACGCGCTTTTCTGTTTCAGCCATCTCAGTAAAAAGGAGGTTGTAGAGCTGGTTGACAGAACCCTTGTAGATTTTGACCTGGTTGAGGCACGCGACCTTAAGGTTGGCAATCCGCTAAACAAGTACATAAGCGGGGGGCAGCGCAAGCGCCTTAACATTGCCATGGAGCTTATGCGTGAGCCTTCGATTCTATTTGTCGATGAGCCTACCTCAGGGCTCTCATCGCTCGATGCCGAGCGCATTATGCTTATTTTACGCAAGCAAACATTTAAGGGAAAACTGGTAATTACCAATATCCATCAGCCCTCATCGGATGTTTTTAAGATATTCGATAAGATAATTGTGCTTGACCAAGGGGGTAGGCCAATATTCCAGGGTAATCCTATGGATGCCGTGGTTTACTTCAAGCGTATGGCCAATTTTCTTAAGCCCGAGGAGAGCGAATGTATTACTTGTGGAAATGTTAATACCGATATCATACTTAGGATTGTTGAGGCAAGGGTTGTAAACGAGTATGGTCGCTTAACCCGAAAGCGAAAACGTTCAGCTAAGGAATGGTATGAACTTTACCTACAAAATATCCAAAGTAAGATTGTTGTTGATGAACCAACCTGCTCTTCGCCAATACCGCCCAATAATTTTAAAATCCCATCGAAAGTGCAACAGATGTGGATATACTTCAGGCGAAATTTTCGAAGTAAACTCGCCAATAGCCAGTTCATGAACATTAGCATTCTGGCTTCGCCAGTATTAGCGGTTATTATCAGTTTCTTCTCCAAGTATATTCACGGAACCCTTACTAACCCAAATGCTTACATTTATAGCGAAAACGATAATATTCCTGCATTCATTTTCATGAGCGTGGTGGCCATGATTTTTTTAGGTCTGACCATAAGTGCTGAGGAGATAATTAACGATCGAAAGGTCCTTTTCCGTGAAAAGTTTCTTAATCTTAGCTATTTCAGCTACATTAATTCGAAACTGGTTGTTCTTTCATTCTTTTCAGCCTTTCAGTCGCTACTATTTGTTTTAATATCTACCTATGTGCTTGAGATTCAGGGAATGTTCTGGTCGTACTGGGTCATTCTTTTTTCCACTTCTTTTTGCGCAAGTATGATAGGTCTTAACCTTTCAGCCGCTTTAAACTCGGTTGTAGCAATTTATGTAATGATTCCCTTAATCATTGTTCCACAGCTGATGTTCAGCGGGGTGGTAATCAGCTATAACAAGCTACACAAGAGTCTTACCCATCCGGAGTATGTTCCTATTATTGGGGATTTAACACTAAGCCGTTGGCCTTACGAGGCTCTGTGTGTTCAGCAGTTTAGTAACAATGAGTATAATAAACATTTCTTTTTTATCAATAAAGATATCAGCAATAACAACTACAATGCCACGTTGCTGATTCCTAAGCTGGTGTTATTGCTGCAAGAAGCACAAACCGATTTGGCTGTTGGCAAGCAAACGCCTCGAACCAGGCAGAGGTTAAGCATTGTGCAGAATGAACTCGAAAGGTTAAAGCACAATTTCCCAATTATTAATTTTACTTACCCTGACACAGGACTCCTGGGTATTAGTAGAGTTACGCCTAGCTATATCGACATAACACTTGCTAAGCTCGATACCCTAAAATCTCACTTTAACACAAAGTATAGAGTTGGGGTTGAGCGGCGCGATGCGCTGGTAAAATCGCTTGAAAAGGAATTGGTTGGCAAAACCACGCTTTTTGAGCTAAGCCGAATGCATCACAATAATGCTTTGGAGGCTTTGGTAACTAATAGAAACGATTTTACCAAGATTATTGAAGTAGATAACAAGCTTGTTCGCCGCTACGAACCCATATACTCATACCCAACTGCCCGAAATGGAAGAGCACATTTTTATTCCTACTATAAAATTCTAGGCACTCTCCTAATCCCTACATTCTGGTTTAATCTGGTGGTCATCTGGCTAATGTCAGTAGTATTCTACCTAACATTGCTAAGCGACATGTTCCGCGTGGTTAACCGTTTTGTTGAGCGCTTCCGTTTCCGTAAGCTTACGGCTCGTATTGCAAGGTATTTGCCAACCTAACATTGTTTTTCGCAATGCTGGTATTTAATTGAGTTTTGAGCTGTATCTTGAAGTTGCTTAAAACTTAGAAGGTGCATATTTTATCTGTAAATCTTCATGGTTGTCCCTCAAAATCCTCTTCTTTCATGGTGTACGAAGCCCGAATAATTGCGTAGGCGCTAAAATATCCAAACGCTCCATTATTTAGGTTAGTAATCGGATTGGCTGGAGGAGGGCTAAATAATGGGAATTGTGGACTTGAGGCCTTCAGGGCTTCGTTTAGGTACTGGTAGTAATCCTGGGTTATGGCGCAAAGCTCTAGGGTTACTTTATCGCCTACCTTGAGAGTATCTTTCTCAGAAATAAAGTAGAAGGTAGCACCCTCAGTGTTATTGCCGTTAAAGAACTTATCATCAACAAGAATCAGATTACTGAGGCTGTCGCTGTATAGTATGTCGTTTATTTTTACCCGGAACATGTAATAGTTTCTCATGTTTTGGGGCTCTTTAGCATAACCATTAACTATCCATCCATCCCAGTTCCTGTTGTAGCTTACGTTTATTGAATCCAGGTAATTGGTTTGATAACCCTCGAGTAGTGTTGGCATTTGTGTTTGAGCCTGAAACGAAATAACACCCCCAATATTCACATCTTCAATATGAAGTGTGTATGTTGTTCCCGATTTGCCAAAAACATCCGGAGTTGTGTAGTAGTAGCCGGGGTTATTGGCATCCTCGGTGAGGTCGTAGCGGGTATTGCCTTCCATGATGTAAACCGAGGCATTGGAAACGGGTGGGGGTGGAGTAGGACTATAGAATGGTACCGATTTAATTAGCCTTACGTAGTGGCTCATAGTATCGGTGGTTATGCTGCCGTAAACTATAAGCCTGGAATCCGATGAATCTAGTTCAATGTCTATCCGCTCCGTGCATGCAGCTAGTGCTAGGGTTAAAATCCCTATAATGGTCAATATTTTTCTCATAGCTAAAACTTGAAGTTATAGGTTACTGAGGGTATAATTGGGAATAGGTATGTTTTTTCGGCATAGGTTATGTTCGGATTCTTTTCGTCCTGAACAAAATTTATGGTCCATGCATTATGTCTGTTGTAAAGGTTGTAAACAGAGATATTCCATTCGCTTTTCCATCGCCGGTTAAGACTTTTCTTAGTTTTAATGTTTACGGCAAAGTCGAGCCTGTGGTAGTCCGGATAGCGTTTGGCATTCCTTTCAGAGTATATGGGTATAGTAATATTATCAATTTCGTATCGTCCGGTTGGCTGGGTGTAGGTTTGACCCGTGGAGTAAATCCAGTTGGCTGAAAGGATAATTTGCCTATTAAGTCGATAGCTAAGCACAACGGTTGCATTATGGGGCTTATCGTAGGTTGCGCTATAAATCCTTCCCATATTAACTCCCTGTGTTTTGCGAAAGGTTCTGCCGTAAGTATAGCTAACCCATCCTTCCCACTTCCCTAGGTCGATACGTGTGAATAATTCTAATCCGTAAGAGTATGCTTTGCCCTGCCTGATGTCAGCTTCAAGCTCATCGTTGAGCAGAACATCGGCAAAATCCTTAAAGTCCACAAAATTTTTTACGTTTTTATAGTAAACCTCGGCCGATGCCTCTATTTGGTTGTTCGAAAAGTTCCTAAAGTAGCCAAGGGCCCACTGGTCAGCTTGCTGAGGCTTAATATTGGGCGATGCCGGAAACCAAACATCAAGCGGATTTCCACCTTGTGAGTTTGATGCCAGCTGAACATACTGCGTGGTATGCGAGTAGCTGACTTTTATGGAGCTGCTATCGCTAAGCCTGTAAACTAAGCCCACTCGGGGCTCAGGACTAATATATGTATTATAAATCTCACCCTTTGGATGGGATATTTTGTCGGTAACCTTGTAGTCGGGCGAAAGGACAAGGCTTTGGCCTTTCCCAATGTTCTGAAAGGCCGATATGCGTAAACCTGCTTTAAATGAAATTCTTCCTAGGTCAAACTCATTCGATAAGTATATACCATGCTCCAGCGTATGCTGTTTGGGAATTTCCCAACGCTGAATAAACGATTGGGAGTTAGTACCTTTTATCAAACCAGGCATAAATGTTAGGTATGCGCTCGATACGCCAAACCTTAACTGATATTTTGGACCAATTGCGTAGTTAAAATCAATTTTTGCGCTAACCTCATCCATGTTCGATTCCCACCTAATGGCGTTCGCATCGTTGGTATTCGATTCCAAAAAGTATGTGTAATTACTTGATATCAAAGTAGTATTCATGAAAAGGTTATGCTTGAAAATATGGTTCCACCTTGCCGTAAGCGTTTGGTTACCAAAGCCAAAGCCGTTGATATCGCGGCCAAACATGTCGCGTCCAAAGTACCCGGATATAAAAATTCGGTTGTTGGGATTAAGAGTTAAGTTCAGTTTTGCGTTCAGGTCGTAAAAGTAGAGTGTGCTTTGTTTCAAATCGTCATTATTAAATAGTGGAAAAAATACATCAACATAGGTTCTGCGTCCCGATACCATGAACGAACTCCTATCCTTAAGTATTGGACCTTCAACCGTTAACCGGCTCGATATGCTACCTATCCCTCCGGTTACGTTAAAATCCTTGCTGTTGCCTTCCTTCATCTTTATATCGAGCACTGACGATAATCTGCCTCCAAACGAGGCTGGCATGTCGCCCTTATAGAGCTTGATATCCTTAATTGCGTCGTTATTGAAAACGGAGAAAAATCCCATTAGATGCGAAGCATTGTAAACGGTTGCCTCATCGAGTATTATCAGGTTCTGATCCGAAGCACCACCCCGAACGCTAAATCCTGATCCCCCTTCGGCAGTACTTTGGACCCCCGGCAGTAATTGAATAGCTTTAATTACATCAACCTCACCCATTAAGGCAGGTATTTGCTTTACACTTTTCATGTCAAGCTTTACAAGGCTCATTTCGGCTCGTTGAACATTGCTATTCCCTTTCTCCCGGCTAACAACCACCTCCTGGATTTCCTGTGCGTTGGGCGATATCTCAATATCAATCCTACTATCTTTATTGACTTGTAAAGTCATTTCTTGGGTTTTATATCCCAGATATCCAAATGAGATTGTATGCTCACCTTTTGGAACTGTAATTGTAAAGAACCCGTAACTATTTGTTGCAGTACCTATATTGATTCCCTTTACTATTACTGTTGCTCCAATGAGAACCTCGCCCGTTTGGGAATCCTTAACGTAACCGCTTACATTATACTTTACCTGTCCCTTTATGCCTTGGAAGCAAAGGAATGTAATAATAAGTATGCCAATAATCTTTTTAATCATGGAATAAAAAAAGCTAGGTTTAGCACCTAGCTTTAACAAATACAATGCCATATTAGTTCGATTTTGTAAGAACCCAATTTTCTAAATCCTCGGTTGGGTTAATACCCATTCTAAGCACGGGGGTTTGCTCCTTACTGTTCAGGAGCACTGACTGTAGGGGAATTATCTCATCGAGGTAGGTGCTAAGTTCCTTAAAGGTAATGTTGCCCTTAGTCTCTTTTAGTTTTTTGAGTAGATAATAGGTAAAGAAACCATGGTGCTTATCCTTGAATGGCAGAGCGCTTTGTTCACCCGATACGGCCGATAGTGTAGCAATATTGCCCTGAAGCACGCTTTCAGTGGGGCGAACTTTAACCCCGCGGGCTGCAACTAACTCCTTATTGCGGGCTCCGCCCGAGAAACATGCATCCAGAAATACGATCACCCTTTTTGTGGGGTATTCTGTTAGCTTGGCATATAAGTCGGCTAGTTTAATTCCATCGCGGGCATTTTGTCCGCTAATGTCAACCGGTATAAGGTATGGTTCGCGGGTAACCTCATCGGGTAAGCCATGCCCTGCATAGTAAACAAATACCTCGGCTTTGCCCTTGGCATTTTTTATTATCAGATTTGTTTTTGCAATGGCCTGATTCATTTGCCCAGCAGTGGCATCGAGCAGAAAGATTATGTTGCTTTCGGGAATCCCTAATACCTTTATGGCGTATTCCTTAAATGCACTGGCATCGTTTCGGGCAAAATCAACATTAACCTCTCTATTCAAATCAACCTGCTTGCTACTGTAGTCCTCGTTTCCAATTATCAGCGCAAAGCGCAAGGGATACTCCAGGTTATTGTTTGGGATATCAACATCAACATCCGATAATTTTTCAAACATATAACCCTTGGCTTCAGGGGAAGTTACGTAAACCTGTTTAACAACTGTGTCCCTAATTACCACATAACCAGCAGACTCCTTTTGCAGGGTTGCCAAAACATCGTTATTGTAGTAGTATGCACCACCTGAGATAAAATCGACGCCAAAAGCAGGTAGGGCTGCTACGTTTAGAAACAGGTTTAGCCATATTTTACTGCTAACCTCTGCGTTATCGGTATAGGTGTAAGGAACAAACCCATCTTTACGGAACTCGTAAATATACTGGTTGCGCCCGTTTGCAGGCCCTTTCTTTACCTTGCGCTTAACCCAAACCGCACATGGTGTAGTTTTATTGGTGCTTTTACCATTAATGTATACTTCGGCTCCAATTGGATTTGAGGTTAAGTTTACCTTTTGCTTCGTTGTGTTAAGTATGGTTGCACAGGCTCCCATGGTTAGCATTGCCAGTACAGCTGCAATTCTCAATAAATTGCGTTTCATAGGTTGGTCAGTTTGGTTTGGTAATATTTTTACTACAAATTTTATGCAATTACATGGCCAATTTAACCTTAAACACCACTTTTTTTATAAAACCCTCTCCTATCAACGGTGCATGGCAATCGGATGGGAAAAATATTGCGAATTGATTAGGTTTTAGAGTGATAAAACATGTAGGATGGTCGGAGTAAAAGGTTATGTCGTTATCGCTATTATAGGGCTCCTTAATAGCACTACAGGTTTGTCTTTCGCGCCATCCCATTGTTTCTTCGCCCTGCAGGCATATTTGAATATCGATATACTTATCGTGCGATTCTAATGGGGCTTCTCCTGCACTGCGTGCTTTATTAAACGAGGGGATGGCTATGAGGTTTTCCCCGTCTATGTAAATTTTTTCTCCTGGTTTGCTGAAATCCAAAGTAATTAGTGCCTGTTCAACCCGCTCAAAAAGGGGATGAAGGTTAAGGTAGGTACCAAATTCCGATAAGGGTGCTACAATCATTATGCATATTTTTTGTAAAATTAGTTTATTTTGACAGTTTGACAATGCAGGGTATAACAGTTTTTACTTGCTATCTTTGTGCAAAATTTACCTATGAAGTTAGTTGCCGATAGTCACATTCCCTACCTTAAAGGTGTTTTTGAACCCTTTTTTGATGTTGAGTATTTACCGGGGCATCGTATAAACCAAGAGGTGGTAAAAGATGCCGATGTGCTAATTATTCGAACACGCACTACTTGTAATCAAGATTTACTGCAAGGTTCAAGGGTTAAGTTCATTGCTTCGGCAACCATTGGCTATGATCATATCGATACTCAGTACTGCGATTCAAATGGTATTAGGTGGGTAACCGCTCCCGGTTGCAACGCTGCTGCTGTCCAGCAGTGGCTGGGTGCTGCACTTGTGAAATGGATCAGTTCAAAACATCTTAATCCCAAAACCCTAACCATTGGTATAGTAGGCATTGGAAATGTGGGCAGTAAGGTGGTTGCCCTTGGCAATGCCTTAGGCATGAATGTGGTTTGCTGCGATCCGCCTAGGGCTGAGAGGGAGAATATAAAGTCTTTTGTTGATCTACATGAATTGCTGAAGGTGTCCGATATTATCACCTTTCATGTTCCATTAACGCGAGCCGGTAATTACCCTACCTACCATATGTTAAGCAGTAAGAATTTGGCTTTATGCAAGCCAACAGCATACTTTTTAAATTCATCGCGGGGTGGGGTAGTTGACGAGGTGGCGCTGCTTAGCTATTTGGAGCAAAACCCTAATGTAGCTGTTGCTTTAGATGTGTGGGAGAATGAACCTGATTTGAATTTGGAACTTGCTAAGCGATGCCTTGTGGCAACACCGCATATTGCTGGTTACTCGCTGGAGGGTAAGGTTATGGCAACTAAAATGGTAGTTGATGCTGTTAGCCGTTACTTTAATCTTGGCATAACCCTTTGGTGGCCTACGCCAAATCCACTTACTGAAAAGCAAGTTATCGCCTCAGCCAAAAATATTTTAGATTTAATAGGCAAAACGTATCGTATCGAGAGCGATGATATTAGAATTATAGATAAAGATTTTGAGGATTACAGGAATACATATAACTACCGGCGCGATTTTACCGGTTTCAAAGTATTGAAGATTGAAGAAGATGCTGAAAAGGTTGGTATGCTTGGGTTTGAGTTGGGTTAACCAATCGGCTTAGTAAGGAATTACCCACAGAACACGCTCTTCGTCAATGCATTGATCAATGAGCCTCATGATATGCCGGTTAACCTGAATGAGCCTTCTTATATATCCTTTCCAGTGCCTTTCGTATTCAGGATCAATTTGCTTTAAAACCTCCAGCAAATCCTTCCCTAAAAAAACTTGGCTTAAGTACTGCTGAAATTGCGATACATTCTTAATAACCAAAAGTTTTTCAAGGTTTACAAGAAGTTCATTACGGAGAGGAATGAAACGTCGGGCGTTATACATGGTTGGCGAGATGTAGTCGAATAAATGATGGCTCCGCTCAAAGCATCCTGCAAAGATATTGAACACGTTTGTTTGAAGGTAATACGACTCATCATCGCAACGGATATAGTTTTCAGCGTCGCCTGTAATATTAAACTCCACGAAATCAATGATTTCGTCCTTTTTCAACAGGCTAATACGCATTTTACTACTAGTGGGTAAGGGCATAAATCATATTTTTCAATTCAAATATACTAACTTTATTCATTTACTCTTAAATTTTTTTTTAACAATTGTTTATTCTGACGTAAACATTCTATTTTAGCAGTATATTAAAATTGTTAAAAAGTGACTGGGACTTTAGTTAACGTTATAGCAGTATTGGCTGGGGGCTCAATAGGTTTGCTTATTGGATCCCGTATGCCCGAAAAGTACAGTAAAGTTTTTTTTCAAGTGGTTGGGCTCTTTACGTTGGTACTGGGTTTATCAATGGCAATTAAAACCAATGAACCCTTACTGGTTGTATTCAGCTTAATTCTGGGTGTGCTATCGGGGACTTTACTCGATTTGCAAAGCAGGCTCGATAACCTATCGAACCGGTTAAAAAATCGGTTTAAAATATCAGGGAATCGCTTTTCGGAAGGACTGGTTGTGGCTTTCCTGCTTTACTGCATGGGTTCGTTAACTGTACTGGGTGCCATTGAGGAGGGTTTGGGTGGAACACCCAAACTTTTTTACCTCAAAAGCCTTATGGATGGGTTCTCATCCATTGTGCTAGCATCAACCCTTGGGATAGGGGTTCTGTTTTCCGCCTTGCCCTTGCTACTATATCAGGGTTCATTGACATTGATTGCCTCTTTTGCGGCTAGCAGCCTAAGTGGAAGCATGGTAAATGAACTATCGGCTGTAGGTGGTATACTTTTAGTGGCTTTAGGGTTTAATATACTAGAGATAAAACGTTTCCACGTGATCAATATGCTTCCTGCACTAATATTCATCGTTATTCTAACTTCACTTTTCGCAAACCATGCATAGCATTTCCCATATCGAGAATCTTTCAAAGCTCTTTTCCGAGGTGTATGGGCATTCGGCCCTTAACATTGTTCAGCTGTCCGGTTCTGGTTCTGCACGCATCTACTTTAGGATTGAATCACAGCAACTGTCGTGCATTGGAACATTTAACGATGATGTAAAGGAAAACGAAACATTTTTCTACCTCACGGAACATTTACACCATCGCAATATTTCGGTTCCAAGGGTATTGGGTATTTCAAGCTGTAGAAGGTACTACTTACAATCCGATTTGGGTTCTTTGTCGTTGTTCGATAAAATAACTGATGCTAACAGCGATACTCTTGAAGTTCAGAATTTGATTGGGCAAGCAATATCCAACCTTGCCCGGTTCAATATTTTGGGTTTTGATGGTATTGATGATTCAAAGCTATACCCAATTTCGCATTTCGATATCAAATCGGTGATGTGGGATTTGTACTATTTCAAGTACTGCTTCCTTAAGCCTTCAGGGGTTACTTATAGTGAAGCCGAGTTGGAAAATGTCTTTGGCTATTTAGCAGAAAAGGTGCTCAATGGCGATAATCAATTCCTGCAATTCCGCGATTTTCAATCCCGTAATATTATGATTCTGGCTAACCAGCCATATTTCATTGATTATCAGAGCGCCAGAATTGGCTCAGGCCTTTACGATATAGCTTCTTTTCTATATCAGGCAAAGGCTAATTTCAGCGATTCTACTCGGCAGAAGTTTCTAGTGCATTACCTTGATGAGCTGTCCAAATACCGTTCCATTAACAGGTGTGAAATGGTGCCCCAATTTCCTTATATGGCTATCTTTAGAATTTTGCAAACTCTTGGGGCTTATGGTTTCAGAGGTCTTTTTGAGCGTAAAACCCATTTCATTCAAAGCGTTCCTCTTGCGTTGCATAACCTCAGCAATTTGCTTGCTAATGTTGACGATAGCCGTTTAAGGTATCTCAGTCAGCTTAACAAAGAGCTATTAGGTAGATATCAAGTTGGCCAAAGTGATGATTTTGACGGACTTACCGTTCAGGTATATAGTTTTTCTATTAAGAGTGGCTATCCACCACTAAATCCTGAGCATGGAGGAGGGTTTGTATTTGATTGCCGATATTTACCCAATCCTGGCCAACTCGATTTGTACAAGAATCTGACAGGACTCGATAAGCCTGTAATAGACTATTTACTTTCTTTGGATGAAGTAAATGTTTTTTGCGATAACGCTTTTTCATTAGTGAAGTCGGCAATAGATAAGTATTTGTCTCGAAACTTTAAACATTTATCGGTTGGTTTTGGTTGTACTGGTGGCCAACATCGATCAGTATTTTGTGCAGAGAACCTTGTTAAGCAACTAAAAAGTACTTTTGGCGATAGTGGATTAAGAATTTTGGTTAAGCATATCGAACTTGAAAAGCGTTAGCAGAATGCCAAAAAAGAAATGTGCGAAAGGTAAGGCAGGGGTTAAGGTTGAGGGTAAGGACTACACTTGCATAAAGTGTGGTGCTAGTTCAAATAGCAAGGATAAACTTTGTAAACCTATTAAAAAGTAAGCTTATATGAGAGCAATGATTCTGGCCGCTGGCCTAGGCACCCGATTACTTCCCTTAACAGCCGATAAACCCAAAGCCCTTATTGAGGTTAACGGAAAAACCCTGCTTGAAATATGCATTAACAACCTAATTGGTTTCGGCTTTAATCACATAGTGGTTAATGTTCATCACCACGCACAGCAGATTATTGATTTTTTACGTAATAGCAGTTTTAATGCTCAAATTGATATTTCCGATGAAACTGAAAGATTACTCGACACCGGTGGTGCTCTTGTTCATGCCCGTAGTTTTCTCGATCAGGGCGAGCCTTTTCTGGTTCACAATGTCGATATAATCTCAAACATCGATTTACATTACCTATATCAGTATCATCTTAACTCATCTGCGCTTGCCTCGCTAGCTGTAAGTAAAAGAGAGGCTTCCAGGGTATTCCTTTTCAATGAGCAAATGGTTCTTTCTGGTTGGAGGAACATGGTTACTGGTAAGGTTATTATTACTAATCCTTCCAAAGCCCTTACTGCATATGCATTTTCTGGCATTCATGTTATTTCACCCGAAATATTCAAGCAACTGCCACCAAAGGGTGAGTTCTCAATTGTTGATGCTTATCTTAAACTATCAAAGGAATTTTTGATTCAGGGCGCCGATTTATCCCATTCCGATGTAATTGACGTGGGGAAACCTGATACTCTGGAACTTGCATCGCAATTTGTAACAAGGAAGGTTTAACCTGCAGTACTCCCTGCGTCTTTTTTTAAAAGAAATTTTTTTGAAAATTTTTCTTACTGTCTAACAGAACGTTGCCTGAATTTTTGTCATTTTTCTTAAAAAAGTTCGAAAATTGATTTGCGTAATTAAAAACGCTTTTCTACTTTTGCACCCGCTTTCGGAGGGGAGCGCGCGCGGGGTAGCGGAGCTGAGGGGGAGAGAAAAAAATTTGGGGTAACCCCTTGCGCGGGACGGAAAAAGTTACTACCTTTGCAGCCCTGTTCGGAGGAGCGGGGAGCGGAGAG